>JANMQW010000114.1:0-12256 GCA_031370725.1 Novosphingobium sp. | reverse complement strand
GACCCCGGCCAACGTCGCCCAGCTCCAGCACGCGGTGCGCGGCAACGATCCGAAGAACTACGCCGAGTTCGCCGCCTCGATCAACGAGCAGGCCGAGCGCCTGCTGACGATCCGCGGGCTGCTGGCGTTCAAACCCGCTGGGCCCGCCATCCCGCTCGATGAGGTCGAACCCGCCAGCGAGATCGTCAAGCGTTTCGCGACCGGGGCGATGAGCTTCGGCTCGATCAGCCGCGAGGCGCACACCACGCTGGCGGTGGCAATGAACCGCATCGGCGGCAAATCCAACACCGGCGAGGGCGGCGAGGAAGTCGATCGCTTCGTGCCGATGCCCAACGGCGATTCGATGCGTTCGGCGATCAAGCAAGTCGCTTCGGGCCGGTTCGGGGTAACCACCGAATACCTGGTCAATTCCGACGATATCCAGATCAAGATGGCCCAGGGCGCCAAGCCCGGCGAGGGCGGCCAGCTGCCCGGATACAAGGTCGACAAGAACATCGCCGCGGTGCGTTATTCGACCCCCGGCGTCGGTCTGATCAGCCCCCCGCCGCACCACGATATCTATTCGATCGAGGATTTGGCGCAGCTGATCCACGACTTGAAAAACGCAAATCCGCGCGCGCGGATTTCGGTCAAACTGGTATCCGAAGTCGGCGTCGGCACGGTCGCAGCCGGGGTCGCCAAGTGCAAGGCCGACCACGTCACGATCTCGGGCTATGAGGGTGGGACCGGGGCTTCGCCGCTGACTTCGCTGACCCACGCGGGCAGCCCGTGGGAAATCGGCCTCGCCGAAACACAACAGACGCTTCTGCTCAACGGCTTACGCAGCCGCATCGCGGTGCAGGTCGATGGCGGCCTGCGCACCGGGCGCGATGTTGCGGTTGGCGCGCTGCTCGGCGCCGACGAGTTCGGCTTCGCCACCGCCCCGCTGATCGCGGCGGGCTGCATCATGATGCGCAAGTGCCACCTCAACACGTGCCCGGTCGGCGTCGCGACGCAAGACCCGGTACTTCGCGCGCGCTTCACCGGCCAACCCGAACACGTCGTCAACTACATGTTCTTCGTCGCCGAAGAACTGCGCAGGATCATGGCCGAGCTGGGCCTGCGGACGGTCGCCGAGATGGTCGGGCGGGTGGATCTGCTCGAGATGGACCGGGCGGTATCGCACTGGAAGGCTCAAGGGATCGACCTGTCGCGGGTGCTCCACCAGGTTGAGGTCAAGGACGCCACCGCGCTGAGCTGGACCGAAACGCAGGATCATGGGCTCGAAGCCACGCTCGACGTCCAGCTGATCTCTGCTTCTGCCGATTCGTTGGCCAGCGGCCAAGCGGTGCGGATCGAGCGCAAGGTGCGCAACGTCAACCGCACCGTCGGCGCGATGCTCTCAGGCGAAGTCGCGCGGCAATACGGCCACCGCGGGCTACCCGACAACACCATCAACGTGAAGCTTACCGGCGTCGCTGGGCAGAGCTTCGCCGCATTCCTTGCGCACGGTGTGACGCTCGACCTGACTGGCGACGCCAACGACTATGTCGGCAAGGGCTTGTCCGGGGGCCGGGTGATCGTCCGCCAGCCGGGCCATGTCGAGCGCGATCCGACACAGAACATCATCGTCGGCAACACCGTGCTGTACGGCGCGGTCGCAGGCGAAGCATACTTCAACGGCGTGGCGGGTGAACGCTTTGCCGTGCGCAATTCGGGCGCGGTGGCGGTGGTCGAGGGTTGCGGCGATCACGGTTGCGAGTACATGACCGGCGGGGTCGTCGTCGTGCTGGGTCAGACCGGACGCAACTTCGCCGCGGGGATGAGCGGCGGGGTCGCCTACGTCTACGATCCCGACGAGCGTTTTGCGCAGCTATGCAACCCTGCAATGGTTGATGTTGCGGCGATTGCGGGGGAGCGTGACGACGACGACGGGACCGGCCGTCCGCAGCAGCGCGCCTCCAGCGTCCACGACTATGGCATGGGCGACATGCTGCGCCACGACGCCGAACGCCTGCGCATCCTGGTCGAGCGTCACCACCTCCACACCGCCAGCAAAAGCGCGCGCGCCTTGCTCGACGATTGGGAAGCGGCGCTGGGTCATTTCGTCAAGGTCATGCCCCGCGACTATGCCCGCGCGCTGACCCAGCTTGAAACCGAACGGCGCGAAGCCGAAACCGTGGCGGCCGAATAATGGGAAAAGATACCGGATTTCTCGAAATCGAACGGCAGGAGCCGACCTACCGCCCGGTCGAGGAGCGGCTGTCGCACTATCGTGAGTTCACTGTCCCACAGGCGGAGACTGCGCTGAAGGGCCAGGCGGCTCGGTGCATGAACTGCGGGATCCCGTATTGTCACACCGGCTGTCCGGTTAATAATATCATCCCGGACTGGAACCACCTAGTTTACGAGGGGGACTGGCGCGAGGCGCTGACGAACCTGCATTCGACTAACAATTTTCCTGAGTTCACCGGGCGCATCTGCCCCGCCCCGTGCGAAGCGGCGTGCACGCTCAATATCGTCGACGCCCCAGTGACGATCAAATCGATCGAATGTTCGATCGTCGACAAAGGCTGGGAGGAAGGCTGGATCGTCCCGCGACCGCCGATCAAGCGCACCGGGAGGTCGGTGGCGGTGATCGGATCGGGTCCGGCGGGTCTTGCCGCGGCGCAGCAGCTTGGTCGCGCCGGGCATTCGGTGACCGTGTTCGAGAAGTCCGACCGGGTCGGCGGCCTGCTTCGTTATGGCATCCCCGACTTCAAGATGGAAAAGCATCTGATAAACCGTCGGGCGATGCAGATGGAAGCCGAAGGCGTCCAGTTCCGCACCGGGACCGAGGTCGGGGTCACGGTCAGCTTCGCCAGCCTGGAAGAAAACTTCGATGCGGTGGTCCTGGCGGGCGGCGCGGAAGAACCGCGCGGGCTCGAGATCCCCGGCGCCGAACTGCCTGGCGTGCGCCTGGCGATGGAGTTCCTGACCCAGCAAAACAAGCGCAACGCGGGCGACGACGAATTTCGCGCCGCCCCCCGAGGCTCGCTGACCGCGACCGGCAAGCACGTGATCGTGATCGGTGGCGGCGATACCGGCAGCGATTGCGTCGGCACCTCCAACCGCCAGGGCGCGGCCAGCGTAACCCAGCTCGAAATCCTCGCCCGGCCTCCCGAGAAGGAAGACAAGGCACTGACCTGGCCCGACTGGCCGCTCAAACTGCGCACCTCGTCGAGCCACCAGGAGGGCGCCGCGCGCGACTGGGCGGTGCTGGGCAAGCGCGTCGCGGGCGAGGACGGCCACGTCACCGGGCTCGAATGCGTCCGGGTCGAGTGGCGCAACCGGCAGATGGTCGAGATCGAGGGCAGCGAGTTTACGCTGCAAGCCGACCTGATCCTGCTGGCGATGGGCTTCATCGGCCCGCGCCGCCAAGGCCTGCTTGAACAGGCCGAAGTGACGCTTGATGCCCGCAGCAACGTCTCGGCGGACACCGCAGGCTACGCAACCAGCCGCGACCGGGTGTTCGCCTGCGGGGATATGCGCCGCGGCCAAAGCCTGGTCGTGTGGGCGATCCGCGAAGGCCGCCAGTGCGCCCGCGCGGTCGACGAGATGCTGATGGGAGCCAGCGAGCTGCCGCGCTGAGCAACTGGACATTCAGTCTGGCTCACGCAAAAGCGCGCGGATGAATCGCAATCATCTGTTTTCGATCGTGTTGGCCATGCTCGCTCTTCTAGGGAGCGCAACCGCCGACGCGCGCTCGCCCTATGCCGGGCGCTATCGCATCGCCAACGGGCCGGATGCCGGGGGCGGGCTCGAACTCGGTGCCGATGGCCACTTTCGCTATTCGCTGAGCGAAGGCGCGCTCGACGAGCACGCCGAAGGGGCCTGGACCGAGACAGGCGGCGATATTCGTCTCACCACCGCGCCCAAGCCCGTCCCGCCAAGCTTCGCGCGCGGTCCCGTTGGCGGCACGGATGCGCCCACAATCCACGTCCGGCTGGCCGACGGGCGCGATCTGGCTGGCGTCGATTTCCGCTTGGGCCTGACCAACGGAACCAGCATGGCGGGCTATACCCAGGCCGAAGGCTGGAGCTTCAACGAACCCGAAGCCAGGCCGGGCGACCACCGCATCGCCTGGGTCGAATTGGTCGAACCCATTTACGGCGTGGTCTCGCCGCGCTTCGCGATCGATCCCCCCGCCATCGGGGCGCTCGTGTTCGTGCTGACCCCCAACGACATCGAAGTGGTCGATTTCCAGAACGCCCAGGTCGAGAAGCGGTCCGACGATTTCCTGCTCCACCGCGGCAATCGGAAGCTGCGGCTGGTGCGCGAGAAGTAGCTGTCTCCGTCCGCAAGCGGGAGGGGTTTTAGAGATTGTCCGCAGTTGCGTGAAAATGTTGGGGATTCTCCAGCACGCTGATCGGTGATTCACGCGAGCCAAACTCAAGCGGCTGCTGACAAAGGCCAACGAGGTGCCGTCGAAACACCGTCGCGGCGTGTCGGCGTCTCGGAAAGCTCCTCGATCGCATTTCTCCAAACCAATCCTGCAACTATACCCGGCGAGGCGGATATTCCCCAATCTAGCTCAAGTAGGCCCTGGGCCCGCCGTTTTCGGTTTGAAGGCGCATAAGTCTGCCACCACGCAGCGCCAGCATTCGGGGGTGCGCGCCTTGCAAGTATAGCGGCCGTGGAGGATCAGCCAGTGGTGCGCGCCCTGGCGGAACGGCGCAGGGACCTTCTTCTCAAGCTGGGCCTCGACTGCCTCGGGCGTGTTGCCTCTGGCCAACCCGGTGCGATTGCCGACGCGAAAGACGTGGGTGTCGACCGCGAAGGTTTCTTCGCCCCATGCGCAGTTGAGCACCACGTTTGCGGTCTTGCGCCCCACACCCGCCAGCGCGGTCAGCGCCTCGCGGTTGCGCGGTACCTCGCCGCCATGCTCGGCAATCAGTCTTTCCGACAGCGCGATCACATTCTTCGCCTTGGAATTGAACAGCCCGATGGTCTTGATGTGCGCCTTGAGCCCCTCCTCGCCCAGCGCGACCATCTGCGCAGGCGTCTTCACGTTGCGAAACAGCGCGCGCGTTGCCTTGTTGACCCCCACGTCGGTCGCCTGCGCCGATAGCACCACTGCGACCAGCAACTGGTAGGTGTTGCCAAATTCCAGCTCGGTCACCGGATCGGGGTTGTCCTCGGCCAGGCGGCGGAAGAATTCAAAAGTCTGCGCCCTGTTCATCGTGGCGGTCATTTCGGGGGGTGCGTCGCCTTCCATTCCATCGCCCGCAGCACCCGCCGCTCGACCGACGGGTGGTTGTAGAACACCGCTTCTTCCAGCGCGCCGGGGCGAGGATAGCGGTACTCGGCGGTCTTGACCAAGGCGGTGGCCAGCGCTTCGGGCAGGTTGACGGTCTCCAGCGAGTACCGGTCCGCAGCCGATTCGTTCGTCCGGATCAGCGTGTTGATCACCGGCTGAGCCAGCAGCGACAGCAGCGATACAATGAACAGCAAGACCGGAATGCCGCGTGCATCCTCAAGCCGAGCATCGCTGCCGAACGCCCGCGCGAACGGCGCGAACAGCCGGTCGGCGAGGAAGAAGAACACCATCGCCACGACCGCCAGAATCCCCACGATCCACCACACATGGTGAAGCACGTAGTGTCCGATCTCGTGCCCGGTGACCGCGCGAACTTCGTCGACCGAGGCCTGCTTCATCGCCACGTCCGAGATCGCGATCCGCGCTGCCGATCCCAGCCCGCTAACGTTGGCGGTAAAGTTGTTTGATTGGCGCGAACCGTCGAACAGGAAGATGCGGTCCGCCGAAATTCCCGCGAGCCGCGCCTGTTCGGCCAGCGCGGTCTTTACCGGGCCTGCGGGGACTGGCTTGTAGGAATTGAACAACGGCTCGATCAACGTCGGCGACACGAGCAGTAAGACGGCCAGCGCTGCCGCGGCAAACCCGCCCGACCACAGCCACCAGCGCGCGCCGGTGCGGCGGATCAACGCATAGACGCCAAGAAAGAACAGCGCGCCAAGCACCGTCGAGATCGCCAGCGAAATCGCGCCTTGCCCAAGGTAATCGGCGAGCGGCTGGCTGGTCCGACCAAAGCCACGTTCACGCCACCATTCGGAGTAGATCGACCACGGCAGCGCCAGCAATGCGGACACGAGGAAATACTCCGCGAACAACACGAAATGCCGCACCGCGCGCCCACGCCCGGCGAGCCGCGCGTCGAGTCGGTCGAGGATTCGCAGCCGCACGAAGATTGCGGTCACGATTGCCGTTACGACCAAACCGCCCAGCATCAGCCATTGCCCGCCGGTGGTATAGGCTTCTGCCTTGGCCAGTGCGGCGGGTCCCAGCCCGTCGATCATGGCGCGGGTTGCCGCTTGCGGATCGAATGTCATTGCCAGGTTTCCCCCTGAATCGAAGTGCTCAAACGCTGCTCAAAGCCCCAGCACTTGCGCCATCGTATAGCGGCCCGGCTTTTGGCCGATCAGCCACCGCGCCCCGCGCACCGCACCCCGCGCGAATATCGAGCGATTTTCGGCAACGTGCGACAGAACGATCCGCTCGTCCTCGCCCGCAAAGATCACGCTGTGATCGCCCGCCACGGTGCCGCCGCGCAAGCTGGCAAAGCCGATCGCACCGCGCACCCGCGGGCCGGTAACGCCGTCTCGCCCGCGTTCGCTGGCCTCGTGCAGGCGGATCTCGCGCGCCTCGGCAGATGCCTCTCCCAGCATGGTTGCGGTGCCAGATGGGGTGTCGATCTTTCGGCGGTGGTGCATCTCGACGATCTCGATGTCCCAGTCGGGATCGAGCCGCAGCGCTGCCTCGCGCACCAGATGGACCAGCATGTTGATGCCCAGCGAGGTATTGCCTGTCTGGAGCACCGCGATTCGGTCGGCGGCGTGATCGATCAGGAAATGGTGGCGATCTTTGAGCCCCGTGGTGCCAACCAGGATCGGCGTGGCCGCCTCGACCGCGATATCGAGATTGGCCTCCAGCGCATCGGGCGAGGAGAAATCGACCAGCACGTCGGACAGTTCGGCGAGCGCAACGACGTCGCCGCCCTGATCGACGCCACCTGCCAGCGCCAAGCCCGCGGCGGCAATCGCCTCGGCCAGCGCCTGGCCCATGCGTCCTTCGCTGCCGATGATACCGATGCGTTCCATTGCGTTCCCCTGAACCGGTGTGCTTCATGCGCGACATGGCTCCCAATCTCAACCGGCGCGTCCGCAACATCGTGATCCTGACCGGCGCCGGGGTTTCGGCCGAGAGCGGTATCGATACGTTCCGCGCTGGAGCCAATGGTGGACCGAGCCTGTGGGAACAGCATCGGGTCGAGGATGTCGCAACGCCCGAAGGGTTCGCGCGTGATCCCGATCTGGTCCTGCGGTTCTACGACATGCGCCGCGCTGCGATCCAGACCAAGCAGCCCAACCCCGCGCATGAGGCGCTGGCAAGGCTCGATTCGCAATGGTCGGGCGAGCTGCTGATCGTCACCCAGAACGTCGACGATCTCCATGAACGCGCGGGCGTCCAGATTGGTTTGAAGAATGGCCGGGTACTCCACATGCATGGCGAGCATCTCAACGCCTGGTGCACTGCCTGCGATGTTCGCAGCCCGTGGCGCGAAACGCTGATCGAGCGCCCACCCTGTCCGGCTTGCGGCGAGTGTACTCTGCGCCCCGACGTGGTGTGGTTTGGCGAGATGCCGTACCAGATGCACGTCATTCATGATGCGTTGCGTGAGGCCGACCTGTTCGTTTCGATCGGAACTTCGGGTGCGGTCTATCCCGCCGCAGGGTTTGTCCGCACTGCGCGCGAATTGGGCGCGCAAACCCTAGAGCTTAACCTCGAGCGCAGCCAGGGCTCGCGCTGGTTTGCCGAAACTCGTCTGGGAACGGCGGGCGAACTGGTCCCGGCGTGGGTCGAGGAGGTCCTAGACGGCGCCTGAGCAGCCGCGGCATTCGGGATCTTTGGCGATGCGGAGCGTGCGGAGCGAGGGGGCCAGTCCGTCGAGGACGTGGAGCTTGCCGAATTGGGGCTCACCCATGTTGCCAACGCCGTCGAGCAGCACCCGCACCGCGTGCAGCGCCGCGAACGTACCCGCCCAGCCGGCCATCGCGCCCAGCATGCCGTCTTCGGCGCACGAATCGCAGTCCTCTGAATCGAATGCATCGCCGACAAAGCAGCGGTAGCAGGGCTGGTCGGGCAGGTGCCCGGCAAAAGGCCCGACCTGGCCCTGGAACCGTCCAACTGCGGCGCTGACCAGCGGGATACACAACGCAACGCACGCGTCCGAGACCGCCAGCCGGGTGGCGAAATTGTCGCATCCGTCAATCACCAGCGAAACCCCGTCGAGCATGGCTGCTGCGTTGCCTGCATCGATTCGCCGTTCGACCGCCAGCACGCTGAGCGCGGGGTCGAACCGCGCAACCCAAGCCCGCGCCGCCGCTGCCTTGCCCCGACCGATGTCCGATTCGGCAAAGATCGTCTGGCGCTGAAGATTGTTCGCCTCGATCCGATCGTCGTCGATCAGCGTCAGAGCGCCGACCCCGGCTGCGGCAAGGTATTGCAATACCGGTGAGCCGATCCCCCCCAGCCCGACCAGCGCGACGCTTGCCTGCGCCAGCGCAACCTGACCAGCGCCGCCGATTTCGGGCAGCACGATATGGCGGGCAAAGCGGTCGAGGCGATCGGGGTCGAGGGTCATGCCTCGCGGCCTAGAGGTTCTTGCCCAACCGCTCCAGCCACGCCTTTGCCTGCTTGGGTTCGCCCGGCGCGCTCGCCGGGACTGGGCCGCGCGAAGCTTCGAACTCCTGGTGCAAGGCAAATGCCGACAGACCGAGTGTTTGGCGCAGATTCTCGATTTCTTGGCCACGGTCGCAGATGCCCGTCACGGTCGCCTGCCAGTTGGCGCGGGCCGAGCGGTCATTCTTGTGATCGAACAGACCCCATGCTCCGGCTGCGGCACGGCGCAAGGCCTCGACCAGCGCCGCCTCGTACTCAGCTTCCAAAGCGATCCTCCGGACGTCCAGCCGTTCAAGCCGGTCAGCCTTCGCCATCGCTTAATCTCCCAGGGATCAGGATTCCAGCTGGCGCAGCAAGCTGCGCACGTCGCCATCCATATCGGCGTCGCGCTGGCGCAAGTCTTCGATCAGGCGGACCGCGTGGATCACGGTCGAGTGGTCGCGCCCACCAAACTTGCGGCCGATCTCGGGATAGCTGCGCGGAGTCAGCACTTTAGCGAGATACATCGCTACCTGACGCGGGCGAACCACCGCACGGGCCCGGCGCTTGCTGCCCATTTCGGTGCGATCGACCCGGTAGAACTGGCATACGGTGCGCTGGATTTCGTCGATCGTAATCCGCCGCCGGTTGGCCGAGAGGATATCGGTAAGTTGTTCCTCGGCGAGCTGGAGTGAAACCTGCTGTCCGGTGAGCTGGGCATAGGCGATCAGCTTGTTGAGGCCGCCGACCAGCTCGCGGACGTTGCGGTTGATCGTGCGCGCGAGGAATTCGATCACGTCGCTGGGGACCTGATGGTTTTGCGGCACGAACCGAAGCATCCGGTGCTCGAGGATCTTGCGCCGCAGCTCGATGTCGGCGGGCGCGATGTCCGCAACCAGCCCCATGCTGAGGCGCGAGAGCAGGCGCTGCTCGACACCGTCCAATGCCTGCGGAGCGCGGTCGGCGGCGACCACCAGCCGTTTGCCCGCGGCGAGCAGCGCATCGATCGTGTGGAGCAGCTCCTCCTGAGTCGAGGACTTGCCGATGATGAACTGGATGTCGTCGACCAGCAGCAGATCGAAACCGCGCAACCGGGCCTTGAATTCGAGCATTTCGTTGGCGCGCATCGCCTGGACGAACTCGATCATGAAGCGCTCGGCCGAGCAGTAAAAAATCCGTGCGCCGGGGCGGCTGGCGGCAAAGGCGTGGCCGATGGCGTGGAGCAGATGGGTTTTGCCCTGCCCGGTCGAGGCCTTGAGATAGAGCGGCGAAAACTGTGGCGCGGCCTCTGCGGCCATCCGCTGCGCGGCGTTACAGGCCAGCACATTCGAGGCACCGGTGACGAACTCGGTGAAGGTCAGCGAGGGATCGAGCCCGGCCGAGAGCGAATCGACGATCCCGGGCGAAACCAGTGCGGCGCTCGAGGTCAGCATCGTGGCGTGCGGACGCGCCCCGTTGCCCAGCTTGAGTTCGGGCAGCGCACGCCTCCGCGGGTGGACCGAGATGCGCACGTGGCGCACCTCCTGCCGCGCGATCTTCCACGCCAGCGAGAGCCGGTCGGCGAAGCGATCGCCCACCCAATTGGCCGAGAACTCCGTCGGCAGGAACAAGTCGAGCGTGCCGGTTTCCTTGCAGAAACTGCCTAGCTGAACCGGCTTGATCCATTGACTGTGAAGCTGCTGGCCCAGGTCCTTGCGCAGGCCCTGGCTAATGTCGGCCCAGTCGGCCGCCAGATCGAGTGCGTCCTGGTCCTCGACCGTTGTTGCAATGTCCGCCTTGCTCATCGACCCCCAACCGGCGCGCCCCCACGCCGACTCCTTCTTTATATGCCGATCTAAGATCGACGTTGCGCCCAACTTTCGTTCCGGATGTGCCTGGCGCAGTTTGGTCCACGCTCAGACGCACTAAGGCTTGAAGCGAAATCGAGGTATCGCCTGCGGCCACCGGGACTGGATTTTCGGTCTTGCGCGCTGCGGCGCTCGACACCCCAAGTCCTACGCGCCCGACCGCACGAGGCAAGGGCGCCGGTCGTAAAAAAACTGAAATAATCGGCTTGACTCGCGCTGACCCGCAGGGCTGCGATTAAGCTTCTGAAATAAAAGCATTAACCCTGAAAATAGGGCCGAATCGCGAAGTTTCCGTGGTTTCCCGCAGTGCACCATTGTCCACCCCCAACGCAAAGCGCCGGCGGTGGGCCGCCGGCGCCAGGGATGTTCCGTTTCCGTACCGTCGGCAGTCCCGATGGTCGGACCAGCAACTCGCGAATCAGAGCGCGGCGACTCGCTTGGTCAGGCGCGAGAACTTGCGCGATGCGGTATTCTTGTGGAGCACCCCGCGGGCGACGCCGCGCATGATCTCGGGCTGAGCGGCGGCCAGCGCAACGCTCGCAGCCGACTTGTCGCCACCCTCGATCGCCGATTCGACCTTCTTGACGAACGTACGGATGCGGCCAAGGCGGTTGCCGTTGATCTCGGCGCGACGATCGTTGCGGCGGATGCGCTTCTTGGCTTGGGGCGTGTTGGCCATGTTCGTCCTCTGTCGGGCCGCCGCGCGGCCGGATGTCTGTGCTAAAACTGTTCGATGAGGCAGGCCGAAACCCGCCGGAAAGGGCGCGCCCTAGCGCCGACCGCCCGAATCGTCAACCGGTCCTCTTACTTCTGGCAGTTCGGGCAGTACCACGTGCTGCGCCCGCCCTGAACTATGCGGCGGACAATGCCGCCGCATGAGCACGGCTCGCCCTCGCGGCCATAGACGTCGAAGTGCTTGGCGAAATAACCGAGCTGGCCCGATGGCTGGGCATAGTCGCGCAAGGTCGAGCCACCAGCCTCGATCGCTTCGTTGAGCACCGAGATCACCCCCGGGACCAATCGCCTAAGCGCCGCGAGGCTCACCCTACCTGCTGCCTTGCGCGGATCAATCCGCGCGCGAAACAGCCCCTCGCACACATAGATATTGCCCAGCCCGGCGACGATCCGCTGATCGAGCAGGAGCAGTTTGACGGTCGCGATACGCCCGGCAAAGGTGCGGTGGAGGTACCCCGGAGTAAAATCCGGCCCGAGTGGCTCGGGTCCGAGCGCGGCGAATTGCGGCCAGCAATCCAGCGCAGCTTCGTCGACCAGATCGACCGAGCCGAAGCGGCGCGGATCGCACAGCGCCAAAACGTGACCGGGTTCGGTCTCTAGCACCAGGTGGTCGTGCCTACCGATCTCTTCGGGATCGATCCGCCAGCGCCCCGACATGCCCAGGTGGAACACCAGCGTGCGTTCACGGTCGGTGTGGATCAGGCCATATTTCGCCCGCCGCGACAGCCCAGTGACCCGCGCTCCGGTCAGCGCCTGGGCAAGATCGGGCGGAAACGCGCGGCGCAAGTCTGCCCGGTTCACAGCAACCCGCGCGATCCGCTCGCCATCGAGGAACCGGGCGAGCCCGCGGACCGTGGTTTCGACTTCGGGAAGTTCGGGCACGGGCGCGGCCTTAACAGGCTTTGCCGCGCCCGCAATTCGTCTCTAAAGCGCGCCGATCATGACAAATCCCGAAACCGTCTCCTTCGGCTACGAA
>JANMQW010000084.1:0-1778 GCA_031370725.1 Novosphingobium sp. | reverse complement strand
GATCCGGGTGAACGATTTCCTGTGCGGGATGTTCGCCACGATCAACATCCGTCTGATAGACTTCAAGGTCGAGTTCGGGCGGATCTGGGACGGCGACTACAGCCGCGTGATCCTGGCCGACGAAATCAGCCCAGACGGCTGTCGCCTGTGGGACATGACGACCGGCGAAAAGCTCGACAAGGACCGCTTTCGCCGCGATCTGGGCGGCGAGAGCGAAGCCTATCAGGAAGTCGCCCGGCGGCTCGGTCTTCTCCAGGAGGATAGCGGGCCGAGCGAAGTGCTCGACCTGTCGCACCACCGCAAGCTGCGGGGCAAGAAGTAGGCGTGCAGCTGGATTTGGGCTTGGGTTTGCGTCCCTCGACAGGCTCAGGACGAGCGGAGTTTTTCTTGCCAACCCGTTCCCCAAGTCCCGCTCATGCTGAACCTGTCGAGCCGCAGGCGGCCGTACGCCAACCACGCGCGCCGAGAGGGCGGATGATCCGATTGGCGATTGCGACGTTTGCCGCGCTCACCCTCACCGCCTGCGCCACAACACCACGCGAAACTGCCGCGCTGCCCGCCGCACCAAAACCAGACTGGGCGTTTCAGGCCAGCGACCTGGCCGTCGATCCGGCGTTCCGCTTCGGCAAGCTGGCCAACGGGATGCGCTATATCATCCGCCAAAACCAGCGGCCCGAGGGCACCGCGCTGGTGCGAATGGAGATCGAGGCGGGATCGCTCGACGAAGGCGCGGATGAGCGCGGGTTCGCCCATTTCGTCGAGCACATGGCGTTCAACGGATCGACCAATGTCCCCGAAGGCGAGATGGTCCACCTGCTCGAGCGCAACGGGCTGGCGTTCGGCGCGGATACCAACGCCCAGACCGGGTTCGAGCAGACCCAGTACAAGCTCGATCTGCCGCGCAACGATCCCAAGCTGCTCGACACCGCGCTGATGCTGATGCGCGAGACCGCGGGCGAGCTCAAGTTCGACGACGCCGCAGTAGCGCGTGAACGCGGGGTAGTGATGTCCGAACTGCGCGACAGCCTGACGTATGCGCGCCGTAATCTCGAAGACCAGCTCGCGTTCCTCTATCCCTCGGCCCGCTATCCCACACGGTTGCCGATCGGCGTGCCCGAAACGCTCAACGCAGCCACCGGAGCCAGTCTCAAAGCGTTCTGGGCGCGCGAATACACCCCCGCCGACACCACGTTGGTGGTGATTGGCGATTTCGATCCGGCGCTGGTCGAACAAAAGATCGTCGCGCGCTTCGGCGGCTGGCAGGGCCTTACCCAGAGCCCTCGTCCCGCTGCGGGCAAGGTCGATCCGGCGCAGCAAGGCGCGACCGACGTGTTCATCGATCCCGCGTTGTCGGAACGGGTCACCGTCTCACGCCACGGTCCTTGGCTTTACGAACCCGACACTGCCGCCAACCGCCGCACCGCGTTGCTTCGCGAAATCGGCTACGGCATAGTCAATCGCCGTCTTCAGCGCGTCGCGCGTCAGGTCGATCCGCCGTTTCGCGGCGCCGGAGTCGGCACGTCGGACGTGTTCAAGATAGGCCGTACCACCAACCTGATCGTCGACGTGGTCGATGGCAAATGGCAGCGCGGACTGGTCGCAGCCGAACAAGAGTACCGCCGCGCGCTCAAATTCGGGTTCACCGCTGGCGAAGTCGCCGAGCAGATTTCCAACATCCGTTCGCGCTCGGTCAACGCGGCGCGCGCGGCCAACACCCGAACCAATCCGGCGCTGGTCGCCGCGGCGTTCGCGCTGATCGAGGACGAACAGGTTCCGAC
>JANMQW010000078.1:0-2514 GCA_031370725.1 Novosphingobium sp. | reverse complement strand
CCCCTCAGGCCGCGCCGCGATGCGCATGCTCGAAGCCGAGGGCTTTGCCTATGAGGGCTATGTCGATATCTTCGACGGCGGCCCGACGATGACCGCGCGGACCGACAAGGTGGAGAGCATCTGCAACGCCAAAAGCGGCGTGGTGGGAGACGTCGCGAGTGCCGCAACCGGCAAGGCGTTGGTCGCGACCGGACACCTCGCTGAATTCCGCTGCTGTTTCGGAGAGGTCGCCGAACGCGAGGGGAAGGTGACACTCGACCCCGACAGCGCTGCCACGCTGGGTGTTGCACCGGGCGACGCCGTCTGGTGGATCGCGCGCTGACGTCATGGCGCTGATCGAAATCAACTTCGACGGAATTGTCGGCCCCTCACACAACTATGCGGGACTGAGCCTCGGCAATCTGGCCGCCACCGCCAACGCGGGCGCGGTATCCTATCCGCGAGCCGCGGCGTTACAGGGGCTGGAGAAAATGCGCGCCAACCGCGCGCTGGGGCTGGAGCAGGGTTTCCTGCTGCCCCTGCCCCGCCCCAATCAAGCGTTTCTTGCGGCGTTGGGCGGGCCAGACGATCCGGCGCTGGTCGGCGCGGCGTGGTCGGCCTCATCGATGTGGACCGCGAATGCGGCGACTGTTTCGCCCGCGCCCGACACTGCCGACGGGCGCTGCCACCTGACTGCGGCCAACCTGGCTACGATGCCGCACCGCTCGCTCGAATGGCCCGACACCGCACGCCAGCTTCGTGTGGCTTTCGCCGATCCCCGTCATTTCGTGCATCACGACGCAGTTCCAGCCTGTTTCGGCGACGAGGGTGCGGCCAACCATATGCGAATGGCGGCGAGCCACGACGCGACAGGAATCGAGATTTTCGTTTATGGACGCAGCGGCGGCGCGTTTCCCGCACGCCAGCACGATCAAGCCAGCCGCGCGGTCGCCCGGCTCCACGCGTTGATCCCGGATCGCGCGCTGTTCGCCGAGCAGAATCCCGCCGCCATCGCCGCGGGGGCGTTTCACAACGATGTTGTGGCGGTCGCCAACGAACGCGTGCTGTTCGCGCACGAACAGGCGTTTGCCGACCCCGGAACATTCTATGCCCAAATCCGCGAGCGTCTGCCCGAGGCGGAGATCGTGATCGTCCCGGCGTCGGCGATCAGCCTGGCCGAGGCGGTCAAAAGCTATCTGTTCAACGCCCAGCTGGTCACCTTGCCCGGCGGCGCGGGCATGGCGCTGATCATCCCGCTGGAGGCTTGGGAAACGCCAAATGTGCGCCGCTGGCTCGACGCAATGCTGGCAGGCAACGGCGCGATCAGGCGGGTGATCCCGGTCGACGTGCGCCAGTCGATGGCCAATGGCGGTGGACCCGCGTGCCTTCGTCTGCGGGTTGTGGCCGATCCGGCGACAGTCGATCCGCGCTTTCTGCTGAGCGAGCCGCGCGCTGAGACGATCGCGGGTGTCGTTGCGCGGCATTGGCCCGAGCAGATCGATCCGGGCGATCTTGGGAACCCCGCGTTGGCGGGCGAAGTTATCGCAGCACGCGCAGCTCTGCTTCAACAGCTTGATTTAGCTGACCTTATCTAACCCGCAAAAGCGTCGGCCGGGTTGACAATCGGCTGGGGCGTTAACCATCGTCTTGCGCGGGCGCGCTGAACTGGCATGATCGTTGCGACGTAACGCGTTAACCTGCCAAGGATCCTCAATGCTCTCCAAGATCGGTCGCCTGTTCCAGATCAAGACGCGCTTCGAGGCGTTCCTCATCATCTATGCACTGGCGCTTGGCGCGGTGCAGCGCGGGCATGTCTATCTGGACCAGTATCCCGGATTTGGCGGCAAGTTGCTGTTCCTCGCCTGCACCGGCGCGGTGTTCATGGCCGGGGCAAAAATGCTTTATTGCCTCAAGCATGAGCAACGCGTCGCCGCAGCAAAAGTAACCGATTAGCGCAGCGCCCGCGATGGGGCCCGAGATTCGCTTTGAGCAGGTATCGCGTCGCTTCGGCGCAGTGAGTGCAGTCGAAGCGGTCGATCTGACCATCGACGCGGGCAGCTTGGTCGCGCTGGTCGGCGAATCCGGATCGGGAAAATCGACCCTTTTGCGCGCGATCAACCGGCTCGACGAAGCAGCGCAACGCGAGGGGCGAGTGACGATTGGCGATAAGGATGCAGTCGCCACACCACTGACCGAGTTGCGCCGCCGGATCGGCTATGTCTTCCAGTCGATCGGGCTGTTCCCTCACATGGATGTCGCCGCCAATGTTGCCATCGGTCGCCGGGCGCGCGGCGATGGGCTGGGCGAGGCGGAGGTGGCCGTGCTGCTCGATCAGGTAGGGCTGCCCCCCGAGTTTGCCCGGCGGATGCCGCGCGAACTGTCGGGCGGACAGGCGCAGCGGGTCGGGATCGCTCGCGCGCTGGCAATCGAGCCCGAGATCCTGCTCCTCGACGAGCCCTTCGCCGCGCTCGACCCGATCACCCGCGACGCTCTGGGCAAGACCGTCCGCGCGCTACACGAGGCGCGCGGCCTCAC
>JANMQW010000041.1:0-18221 GCA_031370725.1 Novosphingobium sp. | reverse complement strand
GGCGAGCGTTGCGCGAGCACCAGCAACCGTAACTTCGTAGGGCGGCAAGGACCGGGGGCGAGGACGCATCTGATGTCGCCCGCGATGGCCGCAGCGGCGGCGGTGACCGGACGGCTTTGCGATGTACGTGAGTTGGGCGTGTTCGCCGCGTGATCGGCACGTGCCTGTGCCGCCGCGTGACAATCGAGGTTTCCGAGCCGCCTGGCTTTATACACATCTGTAATTGCGACTTCTGCCGCAAGTCTGGCCACGCCATCGGGCAGTTTGCCAGTGGCGCAGTCAAGATCAGCGGCACGACAACGAGCTACGTTCGCGAAGACATGGCCGACACGTGGCTGACGCTGAATTTCTGCCCGGTCTGCGGCTCGGACGTGCATACGACGGGAACGCCCGAGCACCCGGCCGATATCGTCCGCGTTAACATGCGGCTGTTCACGGAGAGCGACTTGGTTGGCACCGAGGTCCGCTATCTCGACGGTCATTCAGTTCAGAATGAGGATGATCCGTTCACCGTCATCGCCACCGCGATATACGGCGACGGCATCGTTTTCTGATTCGCAAGTCTGCCTTCGCGCCGCTGGTCTATCCCGACACCCGTCTGCTTATTCTGGGCAGCCTGCCAGGCGAGGCCTCGCTTGCCGCAAATAGGTATTATGCGCATCCGCAGAACCAGTTCTGGCGGTTGATCGGGTCGGTCATCGAAGTCGATCTGATCGCGCTCAGATATGACGAACGGCTGGAATCCTTGCGCGCTGCGCGGATCGGGCTGTGGGATACGATAGCCTCGGCCACGCGGCCCGGTAGCCTCGACTCGGCGATCCGCGAAGTCGAGCTTGCCCCGCTGGCGGACCTCGCCGCCAATCTTGCTGACTTGCGCGGCGTTGGTTTCAACGGCGCGACATCGGCAAAAATAGGGCGCCGGGCACTGGCGGGCACCGCGCTCACGTTGATCGACCTGCCCTCGTCCAGCCACGCGCACGCCCGCATGGCTCTCCCCGAAAAGGCAGAACGGTGGAAATACCTGCGCGATTTTCTCGCCTGACCTTGCAGCGACGCCGCCGCGATGCCAGTTTCATCCCGCTATGACCAAGAATACCGAAAACTCGAAATGGGCGGGGCCCGCCGCGATGGTTGGTGCCGCAATCGGATCGGCCGCGCTGGCTGCCGCGCTGCTCTACACCACGCGCCGCAAGGAGCGGGCGGAAGCTGCGGCCAAGAAGAAAAGCGCCGCTCCCCCTCCCGAAACCGACTAGTTGCGCGGGTTCCTCGTCCCGCTATAGCGAGGCGATGCAACCCGTCAGCCAGATCGAGGGCCGCGCGATCCCGCTTGGCCGCAAGAACGTCGATACCGACGTGATCATCCCCGCGCGCTGGCTCAAGACGATCACCCGCGAGGGACTGGGCAAGGGGGCGTTCGAGAATTTGCGCGCCGAACCCGGCAACCCGTTCGACGATCCCCGCTTCGAACGCGCCCCGATCCTGATCGCGGGGGATAACTTCGGCTGCGGATCGAGCCGAGAGCATGCCGCCTGGGCGCTGCTCGACTTGGGGATCACTTGCGTGATCGCACCCAGCTTTTCCGACATATTCGCTTCGAATGCGTTCAAGAACGGCATCCTCACAGTGGTCCTTCCGCAGGACCAGGTCGAACGCCTGCTCGAAGTGGCGCAGTCCGATGCGATCCATGTCGATCTGGAACACCAGACGGTCACCACGCCGTTCCAGGACCGCTTCGAATTCGCGATCGACCCGTTCCGCAAGCATTGCCTGATCGAAGGGCTCGATGAAGTCGGCCTTACGCTCAAGCACGGCGATGCGATCACCGCTTATGAAACCCGCCACGCGCGCGATATGCCGTGGCTCGCCCACCCGAATGGAGTTCACGTATGAAAGCCTTGCGCAGCCACGCCACCGGCGGTCCCGAGACGCTGACGCTCGACGAGATCGATCCGCCCGTCCCCGGCAAGGGCCAGGTGCTGATCGCGGTCAAGGCCTGTGCGATCAACTTTCCCGACACCCTGATGATCCGCGACCTCTACCAGTTCAAACCCGAGCGGCCTTATGCGCCGGGTGGCGAGATCGCCGGGATGATCGAGGCCGTGGGCGAAGGCGTGACCCGCTGGAGTGTGGGTGACAAGGTGCTGTGCGGCACCGGCAACGGCGGGCTGTCCGAAAAAATCGCGGTTGACGCCGGTCGCCTGTTCGCGATCCCCGATGGCGTCTCGTTCGAGACCGCCAGCGCCATCCTGATGACTTACGGCACCAACATCCACGGTCTGAAGGACCGCGGCCATATCAAGGCGGGCGACACCCTGCTGGTGCTGGGCGCGGCGGGCGGCGTGGGGCTGGCTGCGGTCGAACTGGGCAAGGCCTGGGGCGCGCGGGTGATCGCGGCGGTATCGAGCGAGGAAAAGGCCGCCATCGCCCGCGAAGCCGGAGCCGACGAGGTGGTCATCTATCCCACCGGCGCGCTCGACAAGGGTCAGCAGCGCGCGCTGACCGATGCGTTCAAGGCCGCCTGCGGCCCCGCTGGCGCGAACCTGATCTACGATATTGTCGGCGGCGATTATTCCGAGCCAGCGCTGCGGGCGATCGCGTGGGAGGGCCGCTTCCTGGTGGTCGGATTCCCCGCGGGGATTGCGAAAATGCCGCTCAACCTGACGCTGCTCAAATCATGCGACATTTGCGGCGTGTTTTGGGGTGCGTTTACCGCGCGTGAGCCGGAGAAAAACGCCGCGCACATCGCCGAACTGTTCGCGCTGCTCAAGGCGGGCAAGATCAACCCGCGCGTCTCGCAGACTTTCCCGCTGGAGCGCGGAGGCGAGGCGATCAAGCTGCTCGAGGACCGCAAGGCATTGGGCAAAGTTGTCGTGACGATGGGCGCTTGATCAAGGCAACCGCACCGCCCTATCGCTAGCCGAACCAATCCAAGGGAATCGCACGCTATGACCAATTTCTCCGACAAGGAGCGCGCCGAAGAGGCCAAGTTCGCCCGCGACGAGGAAATGCAGTTCCGTGTTGCCGCGAGGCGCAACCGCCTGCTTGGCGGCTGGGCGGCCGAAAAGATGGGGCTGACTGCGGTCGAGGCCGAAGCTTATGGCAAAGCCGTAATTCAGGCCGATTTCGAGGAGGCCGGCGACGAGGATGTGATCCGCAAGCTGCTCGGCGACCTCACCGCGGCCGGGGTCCAGGTGGATGAGGCCGAAATCCGAAGCGCGCTGGAAGCCAAGGCGATCGAAGCGCGGCGTTCGCTGATGGGCGGGGTCTGATGGCAATGCCCGGCGCCGAGTTCGAGGCGCTGATCTGCGCCGGACTTCCTGGCGCGCAGGTGACCATGACCGATCTGGCCGGCGACAACGACCACTGGGCCGCGCATGTCGTGTGGGCCGGGTTTGCGCAGCTGCCGCGCGTCGCCCAGCACAAGGCGGTCTATGCCGCGCTCGACGGGCGGATGGGCGGCGCGCTCCACGCCTTGCAACTCACCACCGCCGTTCCCAGCTAGAACGCGAAAGGTATTCCCATGTCAGACGCCCAGAGCCGTATTGCCGAGATCGTCACCGGCAACGATGTTGTCTTGTTCATGAAGGGCACGCCCTTGTTCCCGCAGTGCGGCTTTTCGAGCAAGGCGGTCGCCATGCTCGAGCATCTGGGCGTCGGGTTCGAGAGCGTCGATGTGCTCCAAGACATGGAAATCCGTTCGGGGATCAAGCAGTATTCCGACTGGCCAACGATCCCCCAGCTTTACGTCAAGGGCGAGTTCGTCGGTGGATCGGACATCATGATGGAAATGTTCGAGGCTGGCGAGTTGCACCAGTTGATGCAGGACGCGCAGGTCCAGCCAGCAATCTGAAGTCAGCCGGTCATGGCTGGCGCAAGTACCGCCCCGCCACCGCATCGAGCCTTGCCAGCAGCGCCGGATCGCGTGCTTCGGGGGCAGTGATCACCGCTCTGTCGAGGACGGTATCGATCGCTGACGGTGCGCGCTCTGGCGGCAACAGGGCAATGAATTGCTCGACCGCTGCCCGCGCCAGATCGCCGTTGGCGTGCATCTGCGCGATGACTTCGCTGGCCTCCACCGTCGCGTTCGGCTTGCGCCAGCAATCGTAATCGGTGACCATTCCGACCAGCGCATAGGGCAGCTCGGCCTCGCGGGCGAGGCGGGCTTCGGGCATCGCGGTCATCCCGATCAGATCGGCGCCCCACTTGCGGAACAGGTGGCTTTCGGCGCGGGTCGAGAACTGCGGCCCTTCTATGGCCAGATATGTCGCGCCGCGAGTAACCATGCCCCCTGCCGCCTCGACCGCATTAGCGGCCAGCGCGGACAGCCGCGGGCAGACCGGATCGGCCAGACTGACGTGGGCGACCATCCCGGGGCCGAAAAAGCTGCCCGGACGGTCGCGGGTGCGGTCGATAAATTGGTTTGCCACCACGAACCGGCCCGGCGCCAACTCCTCACGCAGCGAGCCGACCGCCGAGATCGCCAGAAGATCGGTGCAGCCCGCGCGCTTGAGCACATCGATGTTGGCGCGCGCGTTGACGTTGGATGGCGGCAAGCGGTGGCCGCGGCCATGGCGGGGCAGGAACCGCACCCGCACGCCGCCGATCCGCCCGAACAGGATCTCGTCCGAAGGTGCGCCCCACGGCGTGTCGATCGCGATCCACTGCGGGTCCTCCAGCGCATCGAGCGCGTAGAGCCCCGATCCGCCGATGATCCCGATCGTCCAGTCAGCCCTTTTCATCCCACCCCTATGCCCGCTCAGGCTGAGCTTGTCGAAGCCCGCGCAGGGGGCTGGTCTCGCGTGCGTCCTGCGACAAGCTCAGGATGAGCGGGAGTTGGTGAGTGCCGAGAGAAGGACTTCGGCCAGCAGCTCCGCAAAGCGTTCCTGCCCCGCCGGGTCCGCGATCAGATCCTGACGCAATTCTATCTCTGCATAGGGTCGCCCGGCCCCGTAGCAGTGGCGCGGCACTGTGTAGTCGATCCCGTCCATTGCGTAGGGTTCGTTGTCGCCCACCGGCGCATCCAGCCGCGCGCGCAGCCCTGCCAGCACCGCGTCCGAAAACCACGTGTCGCCGCGGTCATGCAACACACCAGCGTGCCAGGGCCGTGCACAACCGTTCATCACCGGGGTGAAGCTATGCAGCGCGATCAGGATTGGCGGCTCCCGCTGGCCGCCCAAAGCCTCGCCGATCGATGCGTGGTAGGGCGCATGGATCGCCGCAATCCGCGTCGCGCGCTGCCCGTCATCGAGCGCGGCGTTGCCAGGAACCGCGCTCCCGTCAGTGACCTGGGGGATCGCATCGGGGCGCGCCGGGTCGCGATTGCAGTCGATTACCAGCCGCGAATAACGCTGGCGGACGAGCGGTGCGCCGAGCCGGGCGGCTAGCGCCTCGGCGACCCCGGCGATGCCGATGTCCCAGGCGATGTGACGCAAGCGGTCGCCCTCGCCCAGCCCGAGATTGCCCAGCGCGCGCGGGATCGCGTTGCCGCCATGATCGGCGACCAGCACGAACCGGCAATCGGGCGATCCTGCGCGGACGATCGCCGGGCCTGGCTCGTCGGCGGCGAGAAGCCCCTCAGCCAAGCGCCTCGGTCCGTTTGGACAGCCGCCGCCACGACCGGTTGTGAAGCACGATCGACAGCACCAGCAGAAGCGACAGCCACACCCCGCCGTAGACGAAATAGGCGATGGGGCTGGCGGTGAGCAGCATCGACAGCCCCAGCGCAATCGCCCGGCTGTTGGGTCCGAGCAGCTTTTCCAGCCGCAGCAACGGCGGCATTTCGGCACGGATCATGTCCCGCAACTGCTCGAGCCGCGCCGGATCGGCCGCCGCCGCCTCGGTAATTTTATGGTCAATCGCCAGCGCGCTGGGGGTACTCCCCAAAGCCACGCGCAAGTAAAACGCGATCAGCCATCCTAATGGGCCGGCGCCCTCGGGCCTGGCATTGTTGAGCCACGGCTTGCCATAGACCCAGTAGAGGTAGAACCGCCGCTGCGCCTCGACATGGGTCGATTGCACCGCGTGGGCCAGCCCCGCGGATGTCGCAATAGCCCACGCCCATGGGCCTATCGTGGCGCTCATGAACACCGCCAGCAGCACATAGAGCACGAGGTGGCTCAGGTAATCGCACAACCCGTCGACCATTTCGCCGTAGGGGCTGTTGCGCCCGGTCATCCGCGCCAGATCGCCGTCGGCGCCGTCGATCACGTGCCACGCCATGTGGAGCAGCAAGCCCAGCGCGGCGCTAAACGGCCACGCCTCACCCCACCACAGCGGCGAGACATAGGCGATCCCGGCACAGACCACGGTCAGCCCACCGGTGACCGAAACCTGGTTGGGTGTGAATGGCGTGCGCGCCAGCAGCTTGGCCAGTTGCCACGCCAGCGGGTGATAGAGCCTATGGTTGAGCGTATCCTCGAGCTCACGCGGGCGCATCGGGCGGGCCAGGTTGAGGCGGTGCGGATTGGCACTTTTGGCGTCAGGCAACACGATGCTCTATCCCGTTGAGCGTGCGACGCGCCACGAAGCCCAGCGCGAGGAAGCTGACCACGCCGCCAACCGCCACTGCCCAGGCGATCCCTGGTGCGCCATAGCGGACCAGAAAGATCATCGCCACCGCCATCGCCGCCACCGCCACCGCGCGCGCGATCAGCGCATACCGCGCACGACCGGTCGAATGGAGCACCGGCTCGAATGCCACACTGGCCAGGTCGAAGCTGGCGGCGATGGCCAACGGGATCAAGATGTTGGCGCCGCCCGCGAAAGCATCCCCTCCAAGCAGCACAAGCAGTTTGCCCCCGGCGAGCACCGCCACCGTAACCACTACCGCCCCAGCCCCGCCCGCGATCAGGCTGGTCTGGATCGCCAGCTTGCGAAACTCGCCCGGCTCTGCGGCCACCCTGGCGCGGGCGATCTCGGCATAGACCGCGCGGGTCAACAGCGAGGAGAGCTTGCTTAGAGCCTGGCTCAGCTGCGAGGCGAGGCGATAGAGCCCCGCCGCGCGTGTGCCAACCAACGCGCCGACCGCCAGCAGCGGGCCGGTGCGCATGATCGATTCGAGCGTCGATGCGGCATAAGTGACCGCTGCGAACTTCTCGATCCCCGGATTGTCGCGGATCGCTTGGCGCCACTCGCCGACCAGCGAAAGGCGCACCGCAGCGGGGCACAGCCACCGCGCCATCATCCAGTAGGCCCCGGCCTCGATCAGATCGACCACCGCCCAGCCGATCAGGAACTTGACCACCGTCGGCCCGCTCGCCCAGATCGCCACGGCCGCTGTCAACCGCCCAATCGGCACGAGCGCCTCGACATACACCGCCATGTCGAACCGATCGAGCGCGCGGACGATTCCCGTGGGCGCAGATACCAGCGCCCACAGCATCGCGCAGCAGAAGTAGAACGCTGGATCGACGTAGTTGGGATTGATGTGGATCAGGCCGTCGCTATGATAGATCAACAGCCAGGCGAGCAGACAGCCTGACGCCGCGCCGATCGCGTCGAGCATCCCGCAGAACATCCCCAGCCGACCGAACTCACGCCATTCGCCCACATGAACGTGCGGCGCACCATAGCGGACCACGATCCGCCAGCTCTGGAATTCGGCGATCGCGATCAGCGCCTGTGCGGTGGCGAAGATCAGAGCAAAGTGGCCGAAGCCCTTGAGCCCGAGGGTGCGGGTGAGGATTGCCAAGTAGGCGATCCCGCACACCGCGCCAAACGCTTTGCCACCCAGCAGCCAGGCAGTGTTGGCGAAGATCCGCCCGATCGGCGACTTCGGCAGGGAACGTGTGCGACCGCGGACCATCGCATCGGCATGTGGCGGAGGGCGGCGTGGGGCGCAAGCTTGCTAGCATATCGCGCGAACTCTAAGGCTCCCACCATGATCGAGCATGCCATCCTCCTCAGCGCCGGCCAGGGCAGCCGAATGCTTCCGCTCACCGCCGAGCGGCCCAAATGCCTGATCGACTTCTCCGGTCGCTCGCTGCTCGCCTGGCAGATCGAGATGCTCGCGCGCGGCGGTGTCCGACGGATTGACGTGGTGACTGGGTTCATGACCGACCGGGTCGACGCCGAATTGGCGGCCATCGCCGATCAACGCGTGACAATCACCACGAAATTCAACCCGTTCTACAAAGTCGCCGACAACCTTGGATCGTGCTGGATCGCGCGCGACGCGATGGACGGCGATTTCCTGATCCTCAACGGCGACACCTTGGTCAGCGAAGAAATCGTGGCAAAGGTGCAGGCGGGTTCAGACTGGCCGATCGCGGTGACGATCGACATCAAACCCGCCTACGACAGCGACGATATGAAGGTGAGCCGGAGCGCCGAGGGTCGCCTCAACCGCATCGGCAAGACTTTGACCACCGCCGAGAGCAACGCTGAATCGATTGGCTTCCTCGCCTTCCGCGGCGAAGGCGCCGCGCTGTTCCGCGAAGCCATCCGCGCCGCGATGCGCACCCCAGAGGGCGTCCAGCACTGGTACCTCAAGGTCATCGACAGCCTCGCCCCGACGGGCAAAGTCGGGACACTTTCGATCGAAGGGCTTGGCTGGGGCGAGGTCGATTTCCTGAACGATATCGAAGTGGCGACCCGGCTTACTGATGCATGGGCGACAAAGCGCTGAGCTTCCGGACACCCCCTGCGTTGGCAATCTGAAGCAATAGGTTGCCCGCGACTTGCGCGGCATCGAGCGAGGGATCGCCGAACGACCGACGTACCGCCTCGCTCTGCACCCCGGAAAAAGCCGCGGGGGCTGCGAAGGCTGCGGCCAACGCCGGAACGAGCTGCTCCACCCGCTCAATGACCTCGCCGAAGGCCCACATCGCATAATGGGGATCGTCGCGCCAGGCGACGCCGTGGGCGTTGATGAAGACACACGGCCGAGGATTGGCGCAGAATTCGTAAACCTGGCTGCTGACGTCGCCGAGGTAAAGATCGGCGGCCGCCGTATAGCTCATGTCGATCGAGCGCGATGAGCCCAGATCGATCAGCACCGAACCCGTTCGGGCGAGCGCCTCCAATTCTTGCCGCTCGGGTGAGGATGCATTCTCGAACAGGCGTACATGAGGGGCGAAGATCAGATTGTAACGACCGTCCGCCGCGATTGCCGCAATAACCTCGCGCCCTGCTTTACGCCACGAACCCAGCGCGTGCGAGAAATGGGGATTGTAGACGATCGTTGGGCGATCGTTGTCGAAAAAGCGCGGTCGGGTCTGGTGCAGCCTTAGCATCCCGGCCTGTTTGACGTAGCCGCTGACCCAGATCCGGTCGGCGCGAGCCAGGCCCAGCTCGATGAATCGGTCGCGATCCTTTTCCCCCGCAGCCAGCACATGATCGAACTTGCGGATGCGACGGTCGTAGCCACGCTCGCGATCGCCCGCGCCGTGCGGGATGTGAACCATCGGCGGGGTCGGGCGGCGCAGCCACTTGAGTAAAACAGAAGTCCGCTCCACCGCGACGATCACATCGGACTGCGCCATTACCCGCGACCACCAAGCGAGGCGAACGATCTTGAGCGGGGATCGCCTGCGCCGCCAACCCGGCGTCAGAACACTCTGGAGGATGCGCGGAAGCTTCATCACAACGATTCTTACCGGTGCGGATCCGAGCCTGCGCAGCATTCCCGCCATGATCGCCGCATCCTCGGCATCAACCAAGAAGCAGGTGATCGTAACGTCGGGTATCTGAGATAGCGCCGCGGCCACGGGAACCGCATGCCAGAACTGGTGGGAGCCGCCGATGAAAGAAAAAGCAATGCGCGCCGGGTGGTCCCGGTGCGGTCGGGCCATCGCCTGTGCCGACAAAGTGTCGGCGACCGTTGCGTCGCTATTGTTTATGGCGACCTCGTAGAAAGGCAATCGACCCTTACACGCACTGCCACCGATCGGGTCTTTCGTCCATACCGGCCTTCATTTGAGCGGATGTCCAGGCCAGCACATGTCCTGAGGTCCTTCGCTCAGGCCTGGGCGCGATATGCGCGTCCTGCTCTGGCATCTCAAGATTATCGACAACTTCGCGCAAACGGAAAAGGTCGGAACAGTTTCGATCGAATGGCTTAGCTGGGACCGACAAAGGGAAATCAGAGATACTTCGCCAAAGAAGCGAATACGTCATCCAATCCCGGAGTGTTTACCTCGGTCCTCAATTTTCCCAGGGCGACGTCGGTGTCGAGGACATAGTCTGTAACGCTGTATTCCACCTTGCCGCGCCGTGCTTCGAGTGATGTGATCAAGCGTTTCGCCGCGCGATTTTCCGACAGGACCTGAACATCGAGCGAAGCAATGTTTTCCAGGCGACAGTTGACGAGGAGGATGGCGATGAGCATTCTGGCCAGGCCCAGCCCATGGTAAGCATCGACGACTGCAACCGAGAACTCGGCACTGTCATCGAGGGTGTCGTCCCTGACCGCGTGAACCGCGCCGACTGCCGGGTGCTCCGGGTTGTCCAGGTCGATCGCGCCCCATGCAAGGTGCCGGTGGCCATCGGCATCGATCAGTCTCTCAATCACCGAATTGGGCGGCATCGGTTGTGGCGAAAAGAACCGCAAATAGCGCGATTGCGCGGATAGTTGCTCGATCCCTCTGCGCATTCGCAAACCGTCTGTCGGACGGATCGAACGAATACAGACCCTTCTCTTGTCTTCCAGCGTCGTATGGATGATTTCGTCGGTAATCCGATCGGACTGTGGCTGGGCAGGCATACCATAAGCCTAACACTTCTGACGCTGTGCCCCAATCCCTCGACCCAAATGATCGCTGGTCGCCCCGTCATTGCCCCTTCATCTCCGCGCACGTATAGGCCCGCACATGTCCTCGATGAGTCCCTCGCTCAGGCCGTGGCGCGATATCGCCCGCCGAACCTCCCGCCAGATCATGGTCGGGCGTGTGCCCGTGGGCGGCGACGCGCCGATTACGGTGCAGACGATGACCAACACGCTCACCAGCGATGCAGTTGCGACGATCGATCAGATCCGACGCTGCGAGGATGCCGGGGCCGATCTGATCCGCGTCTCATGCCCCGATGCTGAAAGCACCGCGGCGCTCGCCAAGATCGTCAAGGCCGCAAGAGTGCCGCTGATCGCGGACATCCACTTCCACTACAAGCGCGCGCTCGAAGCTGCCGATGCGGGTGCGGCGTGCCTGCGGATCAATCCCGGCAATATCGGCTCGTCCGAGCGCGTCGCCGAAGTGATCCGTGCGGCCAAGGCCAACGGCTGCGCGATCCGCATCGGGGTCAACGCCGGGAGCCTGGAAAAAGATCTGCTCGAGAAATACGGCGAGCCGTGCCCCGAGGCGCTTGTCGAATCTGCGCTCGACCACATCAAGCTGCTCCAAGACCATGATTTTCATGAGTTCAAGGTCGCGGTCAAAGCCAGCGACGTATTCCTGGCGGTGGCGGCCTACATGCAACTGGCCGACGCGGTCGATTGCCCGCTGCACCTGGGGATCACCGAGGCCGGCGGGCTGATCGGCGGCACGGTCAAAAGCGCCATCGGGATGGGCAATCTGCTGTGGGCAGGGATCGGCGACACCATCCGCGTTTCGCTTTCGGCCGAGCCCGAGGAAGAAGTGCGCGTCGGGTTCGAGATCCTCAAGTCACTCGGCCTGCGCACGCGCGGGGTGCGGGTGGTTTCGTGCCCAAGCTGCGCGCGCCAGGGCTTCGACGTGATCCGCACGGTCCAGGCGCTCGAAAGCCGCCTCAGCCACATCAAGACCCCGCTCTCGCTCTCGGTGCTTGGCTGCGTGGTCAACGGGCCCGGCGAGGCGCGCGAAACCGACATCGGGATCACCGGCGGCGGCAACGGCAAGCACATGGTCTATCTGCGCGGCGTGACCGACCATCATGTGCAGAGCGCGGATATGCTCGACCACATCGTCAGCCTGGTCGAAGCCAAGGCGGCCGAGATCGAGGCGGAAATGAGCGACGCGGGAACGGTGGCAGAAGCGGCCGAGTAAGTCCCGGCGTTATCGATCAGGTAATCCCTTTCGCGCTACGCTCGTCGACGATGCAGCAGAAGCTGATCTTTCTGGCCGCAATCGGCGTGTTCGCGTGGATCGCGTTCTCGCCGCATGACGACGCCCCCGCCAAGCCGCGCGTTGCGGGCACCGCAGTCGCAATGGTCGGACCGGGCGCAGCGCCGCAGGTGTCGCGTAGCGGCGGGTTCGACGATGCGATGGTTCTCCAGCGCGACGGCAGCGGACAATTCCATGTGACCGCGCAAGTCGATGGCCAGGACACCCAGTTCCTCGTCGATACTGGTGCCGATATCGTCGCGCTGACCGTCGATGAGGCCGAGCGGCTGGGTTATCGGGTCGATCCCGCAAGTTTCGTGCCGATGATGCAGACCGCCTCGGGCACCGGCAACGGCGCCATCGTACACCTCGACAGGCTGGAAGTGGCCGGCGCCGAGTTCCACGATGTCGACGCGGTGGTGCTCGATGGATTGCCGGTCAACCTGCTCGGGCAGACGGTGCTGGCGAAGCTGGGGCAAGTCAGCTTGGAAGGCGATCGGATGCTGATCCGGCGCTGATTTGCGGTTTGGGGCAAGCCTAGCTAGGTCCCGCGCATGACCATCTCAACCCGCGAAGCCACCGTCGCCGACATGCCGCTTATCGCCACACTGATTCGTGGGCTGGCCGAGTATGAGGGATTGAGTCACGCGGTGCGGATGGACGAGGCGGTGCTAGAACGCCACCTGTTCGGCCCGCGCCCGATGGCCGAGGTGCTGATCGGCGAATTGAACGGTATGCCCAGCGGATTCGCACTGTTCTTCCACAACTTCTCGACTTTCGAGGGCCATCCCGGAGTTTGGCTGGAGGACCTGTTCGTAGCCCCCGCGGCGCGGCGTTCGGGGCTGGGCCGCAAGTTGCTTGGCGAAGTGGCGCGGATTGCGGTTGAGCGCGGCTGCGCGCGGATGGAATGGTCGGTGCTCGACTGGAACATGATGGCGATCAATTTCTACCGTTCGCTCGGCGCACGCCCGCTGACCGACTGGACCACGATGCGGCTCGATTCCGATAGCCTTGCGCAACTGGGCGTGAATTCGGCGGTTTCCGCCGCTTGAAGGTTGTGCCCCCGTTCACCGCGGGGATATGCAAGCCGTGGTATACGGGAAGGTGATGGAACACGGAGTTGACCGCAGGACCGCGCTGACGCGTGTGGCCGCTGGCGCTGCAGCGCTGGCCCTGCCGTCCTTTGCGAGCAGTGGGCGCGCCTTTGCTCAGCCTTACACCATCCCCGAGCAGCAACGCCGCATCCTCGACGTGGCCCGGCGCGAGGTTGAGCGCGCTGGCAGCGCCCTGTGGCGCCGCGACATGGCGGGGATTGCCGATTTCGGCTTGCCTTCGTCCCTGCCCCGACTGCACTTCGCCAACCTCGAGGCCGGCACCGTGCGATCGCACCTGGTCGCACACGGCAAGGGCTCAGACCCCGAGCACGACGGCTTCCTCCACACATTCTCGAACGAGCCTGGCAGCCTCGCGACCAGCCGCGGGGCTTACATCAGTTATGAATGGTACGTCGGCAAATATGGTGTCTCGATCCGAATGGGCGGGCTTGATCGGGACAACTCGAACGCCTTGCCGCGCGCGATCGTGATGCACCAGGCATGGTACGCGGCACCCGACATGCTGACCAAATGGGGCAAGCTGGGGCGCAGCGACGGCTGCTTGGCGATGGCGCCCGACGATTTCAACTTCGCGCTGACCCAGCTTTCTGGCGGTCGCGTAGTGTTCGCCGACAAGCTGGGGATTTACTGAGCCAGTCGAACCAGTGCAGCGATCCCGGACGCAGCCAGCAGCACCGCCACCAGCCAGCGCCACGCCTGGTCCGAAACGCGCCCGAAAGCGTAACCACCCAGCCGGTTGCCGATCCAGATCGGCCCGAACAGTACCAGTGCGAGGACCGCATGGCGCGATCCCGCCATGCCCATCGCCAACCCCGCGACGCTGCTCGCCAGCGAGGTCGCCAAGAACACCATTAGCATCGAGGCGCGCGCACTGACTGCCGGGATCGCCTGGCGCAGGTAGAACGGCACAACCGGCGGCCCCGGCATCCCCGCAAAGCCCGTCAGCATCCCCGCCGCCAGGCCCGTTGCGGCGATCTCGGCCGTATGCGGGCGGTGGCCATCGGGGCGCGGGGGTAGCAGCACCAGCACGAACGCCAGCACCGCAACCAGCGCGATCAGCACCCGCGCCCAGGCGGGATCGGTCGCATGGAGCAGGGCGAGGCCGAATGGCGTCGCGATCATCGCCAGCCCGCCAATGGTCAGCGCGCTGGCGTGGTCGGCCGTCGCCCAGGTCTGGCGCACGCCGCTCAGCCCGATCAGCAACCCCAGCAGGTTGGACACGATTACTGCCTCGACCGGCAGGACCATCAGGCCCAGCAGCGGTACCAGCAGGATCGCCATCCCGAACCCCGCCAGCCCGCGCACGAACGCGGCGAGGAATGCGGCGGTCGCTGCGAAGGCGAGTGCTGAGGGGGGCAGCTCGACGAAGCTCATCGCGGCCGCTTCGACAAGCTCAGCATGAGCGGATGTCGAGAATGGGCACTTTTACCAAGGACCGCTCATGCTGAGCCTGTCGAAGCACATCCGCCAACACCGGCCTCACTCACCCGCGCAAATCGGGCGCCAACGCCTCACCCTTGAGCCACGCAATCGCCTCATCCAGCGGCATAAAGCGCTGGCGTTCCTCGCCCAGGGTTCGGATCGCGACGGTGCGTTCCTCGGCCTCACGTTTGCCGATAACCAGCAGGTGGGGGACCTTCTGGAGCGAGTGCTCCCTCACCTTGTAGTTGATCTTTTCATTGCGCATGTCTGATTCGACACGGATTCTTGCAGACCTCAAGTGAGCTTCAACTTCGCTGGCATAGCCATCGGCGTCCGACACGATCGTCGCCACCACCGCCTGCACCGGCGCAAGCCACAGCGGCAGCTTGCCCGCGTAATGCTCGATCAGAATACCGATGAATCGCTCGTAGCTGCCGAAGATCGCGCGGTGGAGCATGACCGGGCGGTGCTTCTCGCCGTCCTCGCCGATGTAATGTGCATCGAGCCGATCGGGCAGCACCCGGTCTGACTGGATCGTGCCGACCTGCCAGGTCCGCCCGATCGCATCGGTCAGGTGCCATTCGAGCTTGGGCGCATAAAACGCGCCCTCGCCCGGCAGTTCCGCCCAGCCATAAGCCTCGGTCGCCAGCCCCGCGCGGACGACTGCATCGCGCAGCTCGTTTTCGGCCTTGTCCCAGTCCTCGTCCGAGCCGAACCGCTGCTCGGGCCGCAGCGCCAGCTTGATCGAATAGGTGAAACCGAAATCGCGATAGATGCGGTCGGCCAGCGCACAGAAATCCTGCACTTCGGCGATGATCTGGTCTTCGCGGCAGAAAATGTGCGCGTCGTCCTGGGTAAACTGGCGCACCCGCATCAGGCCATGCAAAGCGCCGTGCGGCTCGTTGCGGTGGCAGCAGCCGTTTTCATAAAAGCGCAGAGGAAGATCGCGGTAGCTCTTGATCCCCTGGCGGAAGATCAGCACGTGCGCGGGGCAGTTCATCGGCTTGAGCGCCATCCAGTCGCCCTTGCCCGAAACCAGCGCGCCCTCATCTTCGGCGTTTGGCACCTCGTCGGGGATCACGAACATGTTCTCGCGATATTTGCCCCAGTGGCCCGATTGTTCCCACTGCCGCGCGTCCATGATCTGCGGGGTCTTGACCTCACGATAGCCCGCGTCGTCGATCGCGCGGCGCATATAGGCCTCCAGCTCGCGCCACACCTTGTAGCCCTTGGGATGCCAGAACACGCTGCCGTGGGCTTCGGCCTGAAGGTGGAACAGGTCCATCTCCGCGCCCAGCTTGCGGTGATCGCGCTTGGCCGCTTCTTCCAGGCGGAGAAGATGCGCGTCGAGCTGCTTCTTGTTGAGCCAGCCGGTGCCATAGATGCGGCTGAGCTGGGCGTTGGCCTGATCTCCGCGCCAGTATGCGCCCGAGACCCGCGTCAGCTTGAAGGCCGCCGGATCGAGCTTGCCGGTCGAGGGCAAATGCGGCCCACGACACATATCGAGCCACGAGTCCGAATCCCTTGGACCGCTCCGATAAACCGTCAGTTCTTCGCCTTCGGGCAATTCGGCGGCCCATTCGGCCTTGAAGCTCTCACCCTGCTCGCGCCAGCGCGCGATCAAGTCGGCGCGGCTCCACACCTCGCGCGTCAGCGGATGATCGGCCGCGATTATCCGGCGCATTTCCGCCTCGATCGCGGGCAGATCCTCGTCGCTGAACGGACGGTCTTTCGGCGCGAAGTCGTAATAGAAACCATCGTCCGTGCTCGGCCCAAAAGTGATCTGGGTGCCGGGAAACAGCGCCTGAACCGCTTCGGCCAGCACATGCGCGAAATCGTGGCGGGCCAGCTCGAGCGCATCGGCCTCGTCGCGCGCGGTGACCAGCGCGAGGGTGGCGTCGCCCTCGAACGGGCGGCCCAGATCGCGCAGTTCGCCATCGACCCGCGCCGCCAGCGCCGCCTTGGCGAGGCCGGGACCGATCGCGGCGGCGACATCGGCTGGAGACTGCCCGCGTGGCACTTCGCGCACCGAACCGTCGGGAAGAGATATCTTGAACATCTGAGACATGGTCACACTCGTCTGGTTTGGCGGCGCTGTGGCACAAGCCCAGCGGTGCCGGAAGCCTTGGCATCGGCTGGCTAACCGTTTCGAGTGGAGATGCCGCCCGCCTGAAACCCCGGGCCGCGGCAGTGGCGCTCAGCGCGCGACCGTCCGCCCCCGGGAGGTGGGAGTAGTGGTGGCCGCAGTCAGGACGCAGTTGCCTTGCATAGCCCCCGCATAGCAGCGCGATGGTTAATTGTCGATGGAGATCGTCACGTAAACCGGTTCCGTCCCGCCTCCACCGCCAACGTATGCCCCGCCGCCAGCCTGGTCGAGCGCTGGCGCACGGTATCCATGAAGCGCCATTCGCAAGTGCTGCGCGCGGGCGTCAACTCGACCGCCATATAACCGCGCTGCGCGGTATCGCACCATTTGAGGCCGGGGTTGAGCGCGACGGTATCCGCGGCCATGCGATCGGGCTTGATCCACGGCAGCGAGCTTTCGGCGCCGGGCGAGGTCACGCTGTGGCCGCCGAATTCGACCCCCGCCGCGGCCTTGCCGGAGGAAAGGTTGTTGGCCCAGGCGTTATGGCTGTCACCCGAAAGCACCACCAGGTTGGCATCGGCGGCGCGCGCGCTGCTCAGCAGACGGTCGCGCGCGGCGGGGTAGCCGTCCCATGCGTCCATGTTGAACGGCAGCCCGGCCTTGCTTGCAGCTGCGCCGTTGGCGATCCGCTGGCGGACATAGTCGGGGCTGTCGGCGCGCATTCCTTCGGCCAGATTGCTCGGCAGGCGCAAGCTGCCCATCACGATCTGCTGGGCGAGCACCTGCCACGGTTTGCCCGCCCGGCGCGAGGTTTTGAGCCCGGCGGCGAGCCACGCTTCCTGCTTCACCCCCATCAGCGTCCGCGCCGGATCGCGCCATGCGCCGTCGCGAAAATTCGCCAAGGCTGCGGCTACTTCGGTATCGCTGCCCTTGGCAATGGTCGAGAGGTCGAACTGCTTTTCGCGTGCGGTCAGCCGGGTTTCGAGCCGGAACAGCGTGGCCAGATTGCCGATCTCATAGGCCTGCCAGGTCTCGTCGGAAACCGGCAGCCATTCATGATACGCACGCATCGCCGTCGCCTCGCGCACTGGCCACGGGCCTTCGGTTTCGGGCTGATGGTTTTCGGCGCCGCCCTTCCAGCTGTCGTTGGCGGTCTCGTGATCGTCCCACACCATGATCCACGGGTGGAGCTGGAACAGTCGCTGGAGATCAGGATCGGCGCGGTAATCGGCGTGGCGCGAGCGGTAGTCGGCCAGCGTGACGATCTCGTTTTCGGGCAACAACACCCGATCCGCGACGATCTGCTTGACGCTGGGGTATTCGCCCTTCTGGTATTCGTAATAATAATCGCCGAGGTGAATTACCGCGTCGAACGCGCCGTCTTCGGCAGCATGGCGATACGCGTTGAACCAGCCGAAGCCGAGGTTGGAGCAACTGAACACTGCCAGCCGGAAGCGATCGACCTTGCCCACTGGCAGCGTCCGGGTGCGGCCGACGGGAGACATCGCTCCGGCGGGTCCGACGAAGCGGTAATAGTACCACCGGCCCGGTTGGAGCCCGGTGGCGACCGCCTTGGCGCACCAG
>JANMQW010000143.1:0-6898 GCA_031370725.1 Novosphingobium sp. | reverse complement strand
ACTCGCAAGGCCGGGGTGATGGCGGTGGTCGTCGCGAGCGGGGTGGTGCGCTTGGGAGAAGCCATTGCCGTCGTACACACCCCCGGACTGCATTCCCCTCTCGCACCCGTCTAGGGCGCGCGGCGAGCAAGCCAGCGATCGACCGCTGCAGGTTGGTAGAGCGATGATTTTTCCGCCCTGAGCAGGTTCGGCTCAGTCTGCCGGCCAAACCTGGTCAACTCGGCGAGCAGTGCCTCGGGAGCGATTGCCCGGTCGCCGATCACCTGCAACCGGCGCGATGTCCCAAGCAACGCCTTGCGTGCCTTAGCATTCCTGCTCCCAACAAGCCGCTCATCGATCAGGCCGAGGTGCCAGCGCGCGGCGGCAGTCAGGCGCGCGGCGGTGGGATCGTCGCCCGAATCTGCGGCACGTGCGGCTGCTATGATGCTGTCGCGAAACAGGCCGATCCGGGGAGCCATGCGGACGGGCTCCTCGTCTGCACCCGGACAGGCTTTCACCGCCCGCACGTAGGCCGCAAGATCACCCAACGCAGCATCTCCGGGTGGACGTCCGGAAAATTCCTCTACGATTAGCCCGTGCAGAAAATCCTCGAGCGCACGCGATTGCCGATCGTGTGAAATCCGCCCAGGCAGGGCCAGATCGGGGATTGGCTTTGGATCGAACCGGGCGTTGGCGCGCGCGGTGCTGAAGAAACTGGTGCTGACGTCGGCGGTGCCGGGGCTGGCGGATATCCCGGCAAGCTGGAAATGCGGGTTGCGGCGGCCGCTGCTATGACAGCTGGCGCAGCTTATTCCCGCGCGCGAAGCCTGCCCTCCCAGAAGCTGCGGGGCGTTGAACAAGGCCCGCCCGGCTACGACCGCCGGATCGGCCTCCGCCTCGCCAAGACAGGTTGCCGGTTGCCGGGTCAGCGCCGCCGCTTCGTGACCGGGCGCAATCCACACCAGCGCCTGCAGAGTGCCTTCGACGACCGCGCCAGCCGCACCGCCAGCGCCAGCCAGCACGGCCGCTGCAATCAGGAAGCGGAGCGGCGGGACTCGGCGATCCACTGGCGCAATTCGTCGGCTTGATAGCATCCGAAACTGCAGATCCGGTCAAGCCGGGCAAGATGCGACTGCGCGCCCGCAAGATCGCCCAGCTCAAGCTTGAGCTCACCGTAATATTCGAGCGCGCCGCGGTGCCGGGGCGCGACCGTGAGCGCTTGCTCGTACCACGCCCGCGCCGCGTCATAGCGCTTGAGCTTGCGGTTGGCGAAGCCGAGGTACGTCATCAAATCGGGATGCGGGCCATCGCTCCAGACCGCTTCCTCAAGCCGACCGATCGCTGCCTCGTAGCGTCCTTCGTTGATTAACCCGACCGCCGCGACATAAACGGCGTCGGCGGAATCCGGGGTGCCAAGCGGACGGGCCATCCCCACAGCCGTGGGCCCTCCACCGATTCCCGCGACGACTGCGGCGATCGCTGCATCGAGCTGGACGGCCTTGGCGCAGGGGGAAGTGCAAGCCGATTTCATCGCCGCCAGGGCATCGCGCTGGGCAGCGGCCTTGGCGACATCGCCAAGTTTGGCATAAACCACGCCAAGATCGCGCTGCGCTTCGATCATTGTGGCATCATATTTCGCCGCCAATTCGAGCGGCTTCTTCGCCTTCTTGAAATCGCCTTGCAGAAACAGGCTCGAGCCGAGCAGATATTGCGCGGCAGCATTTTTTGGGACGACGTCGGTAACGTGTTTGAAAGCGGTCCCTGCACCTTTGAAATCCTGCGCCTTATAAGCAGTTACGCCCTTCTGGTATTCGACAGCAGGATCGTATTGCGGGGTGCTCTCGCTGGGGAACCCGCCACCGCCACCACCGCCGCCGCCTGATGCAGACAGGGGCTGCGCGGCGAGCAGGGCAATCACCAAGCCGGTAGCAAATCGTACTCGAGATATCGTCATGGCATGTCTCCTAGTCCGACATGTGGTTGGTGCAACACTATACCCATGACGCAGCAGTGGAAAGGGTTACAGATACGCGTGTTGGCCGAGGGACTCGCCCGAGCGTCGAGTGCGCGACTGCATAGTTTGGCTATGGGCAAGGTCACGGCACAGCACCGCGAATCGGGGTAATCAGAACGCGGCGGATAAAGACCGCCCGCAACAAAGCGATCCGAGCCATGACCGACACTCGATCTGAGCTGCTGCCCTGCCCCAACCCGTGGTGCGACCGCGGCGATCCCTGCCTGCGCCGGGGTTGTGACCGAATGCGCCGTGCGACCTGGGGCCAAGTGTTTTGTACCCACTGCGAGATGGCCGGGCCGCGCGAAGCGAGCGACGCAGCCGCAATCGCGGCATGGAATACGCGCAAGGACGATGAGGAAGCCGAGCTGTGCGGCGAAGGCTGGCGCGATGCCGCGCAGCCCGCACCCGAAGGCCAGCCGGTAATCGCGCTGTACCGCGCTTTCAATCGCCCCGAAGGAAAATGGATGAAGCATGTCGTGTGGTGGCGTGAAGACGGCTGGCGGATCTATCCGTTCACCAGCAACAAGGGTTTCGTCGATCGCTGGCGCCCGCTGGCGGTGGCGGGGTGAGTCCCGCACTCCGCGCCACAAACCCCGCTCATCCTGAGCCTGTCGAAGAATGCTTCGACAAGCTCAGCACAAACGGGTTGTTGGGCAAGGGAGAGCCTAAAACGAATTCCCCTCGATCCGGTAAACCCGCGCTGCCGTCCCTGCGAACAGCGCGCGCTTTTCGTCGGCCGAGGCCCCGCTCGCCAGTCGCTTGAAGGCGTTCCACAGCACCAGATAGCTCGCGCCCCACTTGTCGACCGGGTAGTTGCTTTCGAACATCCCCCGCTCGGCGCCGAACGCGTCGATGCAGGTGTCGATGTAGGGCTTCCAGATTGCCGCCAGCCGTTCCGACGACCAGCCTGCTTCGGGTCCTTCATCCGGCAGCATGCAAAATGCCATGGCCAGCCCGCCCAGCTTGACCGAAACGTTGGGGCACTGCGCCAGCGCGCGGATGTTGGTCTCCCACCTAGCAAAATTCTCGCCCAGCCTGCCCTTGTACCCCGCCAGCCCGAGCGGCGTGCCGCAGTGATCGAGAACGATCGTGGTATCGGGAAAGGCTCGGGCGAGATCGATCACATCCGGCAATTGAGGTTCGAGCACCCAAGCATCGAAGGTCATCCCCAGCTTTCCCAGATGCGCAAAACCGGCGCGAAATGCATCGTCGCCCAATAGCCCCTCGCGGGCGTGGAACGGTGGACCCAGCGTTTCGGGATCGGCGTCCCACGCAGCGCTGTGGCGAATACCGCGAAAGCGTCCGCCGCCTGCCGCATCCAGCGCTTCGAGAACGCCGCGCGCGCCATCGCCCATGGTCAGGTCGGCGTGCCCGACGATCGCCGCGCACGGACGGTAGTCGCCATACAGACCGCTCGCACCCTGCGCGGCGACGCCGTTGACGAACTCGACCTCGCCGACGCACTTGTATCCATCCGGCGCGCCAGCGTTATAGAATGCGCCGCATTCCATGAACACGGTGCCGACCACGCGATGGCCGCTGCCAGTGTCGGCCTGCAGTTCGTCGAACGTGTAATACGGCGATCGCGCGATCGAGGCGATGAACGGGTGATGCGGCTCGGGCAATGCCGCCATCAGCGGGCGCAAATCCCACAGGTGATGATGCGGATCGATGATCGCCAGATCGGGCTCGAGGATCGCTTCGGTCATGCCTGCTCCCATTTTTGTCGTTTGAGGGCTTGTCGCCGGGTGCGCGGCGTTTGACAATGCCGGAACGACCTTGGGCGTGAGAGGAACCCGCGATGAAAGCGCTACGCTATTACGGAGCCCGCGATATCCGTCACGAGGGGATGGACGATCCGCGGATCGAATCGGATCGCGACGCGATCATCCGGATGACCGGTTGTTCCATATGCGGCAGCGACCTGCACATCTGGCACGGCCACGGGTTCACCGAAGACATCGGCTACTGCGTCGGCCATGAGGCGGTCGGCGAAGTGGTCGAAGTGGGCCGGGGAGTGAACCGGCTCAAAGTCGGCGATAGCGTGATGGTTCCGGCCTCGGTCGGCTGTGGGTCTTGCCGCTCGTGCTTGGCGGGGGTGGTCCACACTTGCGAAAACAAAGCCGGCGCTTGTTACGGGCTGTCAGCCAGCTTGCAGGGCGTTCAAGCCGAGGCGTTCCGCGTGCCCGCCGCCGATGTCAACGCGGTGAAAATCCCCGAAGGTGTCAGCGAAGACCAGGCGCTGATGATGACCGATGCGCTTGCCACCGCGTGGTTCGGCGCGCGGAATGCGGACATCAAACCCGGCAGCAGCGTTGCGGTGATCGGGCTCGGGCCGATCGGGCTGATGGCGGTCGACAGCGCGTTCGTGATGGGCGCGGGCGTGGTCTATGCGATCGATCCGGTGACCGAGCGTCGGGCGATGGCCGAGCAATCGGGCGCGGTAGCCTTGCACCCGCAGGACGCCCTCGAAACGATCCGCGAGGCGACGTGCGAGGTCAAACTCGATTGCGTGGTCGAAGTGGTGGGTAGCGAAGCGACGGTCGATCTTGCATTGCGGCTGGTGCGGCGGCGCGGAACAGTCTCGGTGATCGGGGTGCAGCAGGCGCGGCGCTATGCCTTCCCGCTCGAACGCGCGTTTGCCGCAGGGCTGACCTTCCGCATCGGGACCTGCTCGGTGCCCGAGGAACTGCCAGCTTTGTTCCCGCTGGTTCGCTTGGGCCGATTGCGCCCCGAACGCTACATCACCCACCGAATGCCGCTGAGCGCCGGGCCCGATGCCTACCGGCTATTCGAGGCGCGCGAGAACGGTGCACTCAAAATGGTCTTGCGGCCTGACTAGGTGACCCCATTCGCCGCGCTAAGCACGGCGCGCACGCTGGCGGTGGCGACGTCCTCGTCGATGCCCACGCCCCACACTGTCTCGCCCGAAGGCAGCGCGCACTCCACATAGGCTGCGGCGCGCGCATCGGAACCCGCGCCCATCGCGTGTTCGGTATAGTCGCGAACTTCGAGCGCGACGCCGAATGCCTCGCCCAGCGTTGCCACCACCGACGAGATCAGTCCGTTGCCGCGCCCGCTGACGCTGCGTTCGCGCCCAGCGACCACGATCTTGCCCGAGAAAATCCGCGCCCCGTCTTGTCCGCGCGCCTCCTCGTAATCGAGCAGTTGGAAGTGCTGCGGAGTGTTGAGATGATAGACCCTCTGGAACACGTCCCAGATATCGTCGGCCTGCAATTCACGCCCGGCGGTGTCGGCCAGCGCCTGGACGTGGCGCGAGAAGTGCGCCTGCATCCGCTTGGGCAGCTTGAGGCCCTGGTCCTGTTCGAGCACCCAGGCGAACCCGCCCTTGCCGCTTTGCGAATTGACCCGGATCACCGCTTCATAACTGCGCCCCAGATCGGCCGGGTCGATCGGCAGGTAGGGCATCTCCCAGAACTCGTCGTTCTGCCACGCACGCGCCTCGAACCCCTTCTTGATCGCATCCTGATGGCTGCCCGAAAACGAGGTGTAAACCAGCTCGCCGACATAAGGATGGCGCGGGTGGATCGGCAGTTGGTTGCAATAGACCACGGTGCTGGCGATCCCGTCGATATCGGACAGATCGAGTTTGGGATCAACGCCTTGCGAGTACATGTTGAGAGCGACTGTGACAAGATCGCAGTTGCCTGTACGCTCGCCGTTGCCGAACAGGCAGCCTTCGACCCGGTCGGCGCCGGCCATCAGCCCAAGCTCGCACGCCGCGATCCCGGTGCCGCGATCGTTGTGGGTATGGAGCGAAATAACCACGCTGTCGCGGTTGGGGATCGAGCGCCCGAACAGCTCGATCTGGTCGGCGTAGATGTTGGGGGTGGCACACTCGACGGTCGAAGGCAGGTTGAAGATGATCGGCTTGTCGGGGGTGGGCTGGAGCACCTCCATCACCGCCGCGCAGACCTCGACCGAGAACTCGACTTCGGCGGTCGAGAACGTTTCGGGGCTGTATTCGAAACGCCAGTCGGTGTCGGGGTACTTCGCGGCCTGGTCGCGCAGAACTTTGGCGCCTTCGATGGCGATCTGTTTGATCTCGTTCTTGCCCATCCCGAACACGATTCGCCGCCACGCGGGCGAGATCGCGTTGTAGAGGTGAACGATCGCGGTCGGCGCGCCCTCGAGGCTGGCGAAAGTGGTCTCGATCAGGTCGCGGCGCGACTGGGTTAGGACTTGCGGGGTGACGCCCTCAGGGATCCGCCCCGAACGGACGAGGCCCTGGATATAGTCGAAGTCGGTCGCGCCCGAGGCGGGGAAGCCGACCTCGATCTCCTTGATCCCGATCTTGCACAACAAGTCGAAAAAGCGGGTCTTCTTCTCCGCGCCCATCGGGTCGACCAGCGCCTGGTTGCCGTCGCGCAAGTCGGTCGAAAGCCAGCGCGGAGCGTGCTCGATGACGCGACCGGGCCATTGCCGGTCGGGCAGGTTGATCGGAGGAAACGGTCGGTATTTGGCCGATGGATCGGAAAGCAGGGGCATGAAACAAACTCGCTGCGCTGCGACGATGGACTGGGGCGGCGTCCCCCGGGCTCAGCGCGCCCGGAACAGCGCGCGGGTCAGGCCCGGGGGCGGATAAGTCGCAAGGGTAGGGCGCAGCGCAAATTCATCGTGCGCGAGCCTATGCGCAAGCCATGGCGCGTTGTCCAGTCCGCAGTTCGCGTAATAAAGTTGCTGACTCGCTTGCTGGGTGGTTAACATCTGCGTTGTCCTTGCCCTTCGCGCAAGAGCGGCTAGCGTCGGCGGCGATGACCCAAACGCCAGACACCTCCGCGCACCCGCTTTACGATGCCATGGGCCTCATCCGCATCGTCTCGCTCGACCCGGCAGGTCGCGCGACGCTGGAATACGAGGCACGGCCCGAGATGTGCCATT
>JANMQW010000029.1:0-26394 GCA_031370725.1 Novosphingobium sp. | reverse complement strand
CAATCGCCACGATTACGAGGTCAACTTGCGCACGACGGTCGAGATCCTGCGCCTGCACCGCAAGATCGACAAGTTGTTCAACAAGATGGGCCAGATGCAAGGCAGCGTCGAGGAAGCCGCACTGGTCACCGAGGCGGCGGTTGAGAAGGCGATCGAGCTAACCCCGCACGATCGCCCGGGCTAGGTGGCGGGAAGCGCCTAGCGGGCCTTCTCCGCCGCGATCCAGCGCTCGATCTTGGCTTCGAGCACCGCCATCGGCAGCGCGCCCGAGCCGAGCACCTGCTCGTGGAAGGCGCGCACGTCGAACCGGCTGCCTAGCTCGGCCTCGCCCTTACGGCGCAGGCGCTGGATGGTCAGCGAGCCGATCTTGTAGGCCAGCGCCTGGCCGGGGATCGCGATGTAGCGCTCGACCTCGGCGGTCGCATCGGTGCGCCCCATGCCCGAATTGCCGAGCATGTAATCGATCGCCTGTTCGCGGCTCCAGCCCTTGGTGTGCAGCCCGGTATCGACCACCAGCCGCATCGCGCGCAGCATCTCGTCGTCGAGCGTACCCCAGTGCTGCTGCGGATCCTTGTAGAACCCCATCTCGTAGCCGAGCGTCTCGGCATACAGCGCCCAGCCTTCGACGAACGCGGTGTTGCCGCCGAACCGCTGGAAATCGGGGAGCGAAGCGTTCTCTTGCGCCAGGCTGATCTGGAAGTGATGCCCCGGCGCGCCCTCGTGGAGGTAGAGCGTGGTGATCCCGGTCAGGAACCGGCTGGGGAGGTCATAGGCGTTGAAATAGAACACGCCGGGGCGGCTGCCGTCGGGCGCGCCGCTCTCATAACTGCCGCCGGCCTCGTATTTCTCCGAATAAGCCGGGTAGGGCCTGATCTCGAGCGTGGCCTTGGGCACGGTCGAGAAGAACCGCGGGATTTGCGCATCGACCTTGCGCCCGACTTCGGCAAACCCGGCGCTCAGCTGCCCGCGGGTGGTCGGATGGTACTTGGAGTTGGTGCGGATCTCTTCGAAAAAATCCTTGAGCGGGCCGGTGTAGCCCAGCTCCAGCTTGACCTTGTCCATCTCGCCGCGGATCCGCGCGACTTCGGACAGGCCGAGGTTGTGAATAGCTTCGGGGGTCAGGTCGGTCCCAGTCTGGCTGAGCACGTCGTAGCTGTAGAGCGCATCGCCGCCCCGCATGGCCGAGAGCCCGACTTGGGCGCGGGCGGCAGGCAGGTACGCGTCGTTCAGGAAAGCACGCAGCTTGCGATAGGCGGGCAACACCTCGCGGCTGATCGCTGCGCCGTAGGCTGCTGTAAGGCGCCGCCGGGTCGTGGCGTCAAAGGTCTTGGGAAACGTGCGCGTCGGCCCGGCGAACGGCGTCTCGCTGGCCTTTTGCGCGAGCAACGCATCGATTTGCGCGATCATGTTGCGAATGGTGAGTTGCGAGGAGACCACGCCGCTCGCCATCCCTTCGCGAAAGCGCAGGGTCGCGGTGGCGAAGATCTTCGGCAGCAGCCGGGTCCGCGCAAGATTTTCCTCATACTGGGCAACCGTGGTGAACGGCGCGCCACCCTGGCCCGAAACGAATTCGGGGTACGCCTTGTGCAGCCCATAGAAGTGATTCATCGGCAGCACTTCTTGGATCGGTGCCAGTTCGGGCGAAAGCGCCTGCGCCTCCAGCTTCTTTTCGAAAGCGAACACGTCGTAAGAAATGCGCTCGTCGGGGGTCAGGCGAGCACGGTCGATCGCCGCAAGTCGGCGCTCGTTTTCGGCCAGTGCGGCGCGCTGGAGTTGCAGTAGTTCGTCACTGAAGGTCAGCCCGAAGTCGGCGGGCGGCGAGGATTCCCCGCGTGCCACCGCATTGAGCGGTGAAAGCTTTTTTTCCGCAGCAGCAGAGGCGGTGAACAGATCGGCGAGCTTGCGCGACTCCACGCCCTGAACCCCGGCGGTCGAGGCAATCGCGGGGCGTGGGTTCGTGGCGCAGCCGCTTGCCCCCAGCGCGAGAACGATCGCGGCCAGGGCCGGCGACAGGGGCCGTGCCCCGAATGCTAACCCCATTTGCGCGCCCGATACCACTTGGTGATGATGTACTTGGTGCCCCTGATCACCGGCCGACCCGCATGCAGCGTATTCGGGTTGGGCGAGCCATCGGGGTTCATATTGTTCCAGAACAGCAGCGCACCCGTTTGCGGCGGGATACTGAGTTCCAGCTTGGGAAACTCGGTCGCGCCGCCATCCTCGACCTGGTTGAGGAATGCCATCGCGGTCCAGCTGCGTTGCCCGCCGCGCTTGCGCACGTCCTGCCAATAAGGCTGGCTGGTGTGGAAATAATCCTGGTGCGGCTTGAATTCCTGCCCCGGCATATAACGCTGGCCCTGGACGGTCTCGGCGTTTTCGGTCGGCATCCCCAGCAGGTCGTCGATCCGCCGCTCGATCATCCGGATAAACGGATCGGCGCGGCTGAGGTTGCCCGAATACGAGGTGCGAAAGCCACTCTCATAAGGGTTATCGAACAGTTTGGAAGGCTCGGCAGTGGCATCGACCAGCCCGCGCAGGCGCGAGCATTCGGCGGGGGTGAAGAAGTTGGCGATGGCATAGATTTCAGCGGCTTCGGCGGGAAAGCGAAAGATCGATTCATCCGCCTCCAGCCGCGACCGCACCTTCGCTCCGATGCGGGCGAGAGTGTCCATGTCGGGATGTTCGATCTGGGCGGCAGCCTTGCTCATCGCGCCGCGCTCATGGCGCAGCGTGCCCCGCGTGGCAAGATCGTAGCAGGTTCAAAACGCGGAAGAACCCCCGCCCGTTGCGGGGCGGGGGTTCCGGCCGGTCCACACCGGCATGGGCATTTCGGGGGGCCGGCCTTAGCGAGTAGAATGAAGGGTTGAAGGGCCTACCAGAAGAAGTCGTGGATCACGTCGACCACTTCGCCGCTGTAAATATCAACCAGCAGCACGTCGTCATAGTAACGCACCCAGCGATAGGGCCCGTAAACCGCAGGCAGACGGTACTGGTACGGATCGTTGATCCAATAATTCTGACCATAGAATCCGCTGTTGAGGAAAAATCCGATGCTCAGCCGGCTATAGCCATAGTTGCTGTAAGGCGAGTAATAGCGCCCGGCACGATAGAGATCGCGGTGCTGGGTGCGATAGCCGGACCAATTGTAGCGCGTGTCGCGGCGCCAGTCGTTGTGATCCCACCGGCGATGATCGCGGCTGCTGCTGGAGTAGCGACTTCCGTAGACGTAGTTCTGGTCGCGGCGGTCGCGATAGTTGTCGGCGGTGCGCCCGTCGCGATAGGTTGGTACTCCCGAAGCGCCGTTGCGATCACCGCGACTGTCGCGCCAGGAATCGGCGGTGCGATCATGACCGCGGTCACCGCGGTAGCCGCTGCTACGGTTGGGATCGGCGTAAGTGCGGTTGCGCTGGCCCGACCATTCGCCGTTTTGACCATCGTCATGATGGTGGCGCGAGCCGTCGGCACTGCCGCGTTCGGGCGCTGGCGGGGTCTCTCCGCGATAGGCTGGCGCGGGGCGGCTGACCGCTCCGCTATTGTCCCAGTTGCGGCCGTAGCGCTGGCCATCGGAGGCACGCTGCGAGCGCCAGCCGCCATCGGGTGCAGAGCGTTGCTGTGGAGCGGCCGACCGCTGTTGGCGCGCTTCGGCACGACTTTGCCAGTCGTTGCCGCCGTCACCGCCGCCGCGGTTCCACTTGCGTCCACCATCTTCCGCCTGTGCCTGCGGCTGCGGGGCGGACTGCTGTTGCTGGCGCCGCGCTTCGGCGCGGCCCTGCCGGCCATTGCCGTCACCGCCGCCACGGTTCCAGTTTTGTCCGCCGCTTTCGGCGACGTGCGTCTGCGCCTCGGGGGCTGCCATCGGCGGTGCCTGACGGGCCTGCCGCTCAGGGGCTTGCTGCGGAGCCGAAGCCTGACGCTCGGCACGCATTTCCTGCCGCGCTTCGCGCATCGCAGCGCGTGCTTCCTGGCGATCCTGGTCCTGGTCCTGCGCTTGTGCCGGAACCGACATCGTACCGAACGCCGCCAGCACGGCCAACGCCGCCGACTGGAAGAGAGAAACTCGAGCCATCGCTGCTACCTTCCGATCCAAGCGTCGCCACAAGGGAAGTAGCGACCCGACTCAGGTGTTAAGCCGCGGCGACTTTCGTGAAGGTGAACCGCACACTTGGCTTTGCTTCCATTTTTGGAGCGGAAAAGATGTGTCATCCGCTATCGGCGGCACAGCCAGCAAACCGGTTCACGCCTCTCAGTATCGGCCGGGCTAGTTCGATACGATCGTTCAGGCAGCTTCGCGCAATGCGACTAGCGCTTGTTCAACGCGATCGGCCAAGTCCTGGCTGGGCCAGACTTTCAACCCGGCTTCGAGTGCGCGGGCATGTTCTCCCAGTTCCGCTTCACCAAACATGCCCGCTGTACCGGCCAACTTGTGGAGCAGATCGGCAACCTCTTCCAGGCTGGCATTATCAAAAGCGCCAGCCCGCGCAAAAGCTGCGACGCTCTCGATCGTCTGGAGTTTGCGCGCCTTGTAACGTTCCTGCAGCGTCGGAGTAGCCGGAATTGAATCCGCAACAACGGCGGTTCGGACAACGAGGTCGCTCGATTTGAGGCACCACCTCGCGATGGCATTTTCCAGGTCGTACATGCTCACCGGCTTGGACAAATGCCCCTGCATGCCCGCCTTCAAACAGTTGGCAACATCGTCATCGAAGGCATTGGCGGTGAGCGCAACGATCGGAAGCGAGGCCGCATCATGACCCGCGGCGCGGATAGCGCGCGTGGCATTTATCCCGTTCATGACCGGCATGTTCATATCCATGAGTACCAGATCGAACCCGCCCTTGTCCTTGGAGGCTTGCTCGACGCACACGATTGCCTTTGCTCCGTTATCGGCAATCGTCACATCCATGCCGATCCGATGCAGCATGTCCTTCATCAGGATCTGATTGATATCATGGTCCTCGACCAGCAATATCCGCCCGCATCGCGGAATGCGGGGTGCCCGGCGGCGATTTGCTCCGGCAGCCTGGCTCGACAGGGTAAGGCGATCATGGTCCGAGACCGCAATGGCGGGCAGGCTAACGCGAAATACGCTACCCACGCCAAGTTGGCTTTCCAGCATGATTTCGCCGCCCATGAGGTGGGCAAGCTTGCTGCTGATGGCCAGCCCCAGCCCGGTTCCGCCATGCTCGCGCGCGATCGAAGTGTCAGCCTGAACGAACTCGCTGAAGATCGCCGCCTGGCGGTCGGGTGCAATCCCTATACCGGTATCCTCGATTTCGATTACCACCTGCTCACACGTCCGCGCGTCCAGCACGGCACGTAAAGTCACGGAGCCATTGCTGGTGAATTTGAGCGCGTTGCCCAGCAAATTGAGCAGAATCTGACGGATACGCAGTCCATCGCCGCCAATGACTGCCGGTACGGTGGCATCGATTTCGCAACGAAGGTTTATTCCCTTTTGATCTGCGAGAGCTTGCATGAGCGAGATACTGCTGTTCAACACGTGATGCAGGTGAATTGGCTCGAACGCGATTTTCATCTGTCCCGCCTCAACCTTCGACAAGTCGAGAATATCGTTGAGAAGGCGCATCATCGACCTGCCAGAATCGGCGATGAGCTGGGCCTGACGGCGCTGCTCATCGCTTAGTGAGCTTTGCAAAAGCAGTTCGGTGAAGCCGATGACGCCGTTCATCGGCGTCCGAATCTCGTGGCTCATATTGGCGAGAAAGCTGGATTTGGCTTCGGCTGCTGCTTCGGCCTGCGTGCGCGCTGCCTCGAGCGCCACTTCCATCCCCATACGGTCAGTCACGTCCATGGCCACTGCGACAAACCCTCGCACTGAGCCATCTGCGGCCATTTCCGGCTGACTGATCATGTCCACCCAGCGACAGCTGCCATCGTCGTGATCAAAGCGAAATGTGGCGCGGAAATTTCCCTGCTGGTTGATTGCTTCCATCCACGCAGCATGAAAGCTGGCGCGATCTTCGGCATGGATTGCGGAAATCCATCCTGCCCCCAGTGCTGAGGGCGCGCCGAGCCCCGAAAGGGCCAGCCAGCTGTCGTTGACGTAAATGCAAAAGCCGTAGGAGTCGGTTCGGATGATACCGGCTGGCGAAAGTCCGGCGAGATCGGCAAAGCGGCGCTCGCTTTCGTAAAGTGCTTCGAGTGCTTCGGTATGACTGCGGGTTTTTACCGCAACCTGCCGGTTGATAAAGGCTTGGCGCCGGGCATACGATTGCAACAGACCGCCAAAACACAGCGTGAGGGCGATGCCGCCGAACAGCACGATAAATGGCTCATAAGTGCCGACGTTTTTTTCAAATTGCGGCGTGCTGTTCCAAACCACGGTCCATTTCTGGCCCATCACGGGGATGGTACGGCTGATCGTATAAGCGCTGCGCGGCCTAACGCCCTTACCAAAGTATATCTGGCGATCGGAGTTGGTTGTGGCGCCATCATAGATATCGACGGTGAACTTCTCTCCCAGGTGGGGAGACAGTCCTTCCACAAAGCGAGAAGCGATAAAGGGCGCATAGACCCAGCCGCGGAAGGCATGGCGCCGCTCACGCATCGTGGTGATCGGCAGACCTCTGCCATAAACCGGCCGCAACAACAGGAAACCCGGCGTCTTGGCCTTATCCTGCACCAGCGTGATGCGCCGGGTTATTGTCGCCTGGCCCGAATCCCGGGCGTCTGCAGCGGCATTTCGCCGGTTGACTTCAAAACTGATATCGAGGCCAACAGCCGATCGATTGAATCCGATCGGTTCGATATATTTGATTACATAACGCATGGCCCGATTTGACGCAGGGTGGATAAAAAAGCCCGGTGAACCATCGGCCTGGGCGCGTTTGACAAAAGCCGCCTCTTCGCCGCGTCTGACGGGTTCCACGTAGCCAATACCGTTGATTCCCGGCAGACTGCCGATGCCAATGCCAGCGATGTAATCCACCCATTGCTGGCGGGTGATGTTCTGCGAAGAAGCGATGAGGGCTGCGCCGCCGTCTAGGCTTTGACGGTACGACTGCAGCCGATATTTGAGCGCTTCCTCGCTATCCTTGGCCATGCCGCTAAACGTTGCCAGGTTGCGATCATAGGCGATCTGGCTGGTCACCTTCCAGGCGGCCAGTGTCGCACCCATCAGCAGAAACAGGCCGATCGCCATGGACGCATTCAGGGGCGTGACGGGTGTTCCTCGAAAATGGACCACCGGCCTTCGTCGCGGTGTAAACAACGCGATCGGGAGGATCACAAGTACCCCGGCCATGGTTCCGCTCCACCAGCTCAGCCATGTTGCCGCTGTAAGATCGATCGGAAGTGTGCCGCTGAGCCAAAGCGTCATGACCCCGACTGTCGGTGCCGTCAGGCACCCCAATGGTCCACTGATCACGAAAAACAGGACGACGTCGCTTGTTCTGGCGATGTTGATCGGATGGCCAAAACGCCGCCCTATGAGTATAGCGGTCAGCAGTGCCTGAGCCGCAGACCCCATGGCAATAACTGCCCCACTAAGCACAACAGGCCAGTAGACCCCCGATGTGCTCAGCGCATGGCCAACACCCACGTTTAGCGCGAACGACCCGACCCATATGCCCGGCCAAAGTTTGCGTCCAAAAAGTAGCAGCGCGGCCACCGCGATCCCGGATGGAGGCCACACCAGCGTGGCATAGCCGGGCGGCGCGGCGAGCAGCAGCCCAAGCCAGCCTGTAAACGCATAGACGACCGCCAGCCCGACGAGCCGAATAGCGGTCGGACGTTGTTTTAGGAGCTGCAGCGTCCAGGTCGGAAAAGGGGACATGATTAGGCAGGATTGGCGTTAGGTTCGGTGAAGGACGCGGCGATCGCTTTGCGCCTGCGCTCTTCGAGCACCGCAATCGTTTTGTCGGCAAGATCCTTGAGGGCTTCGATCTTTTCTGGGGTGACCGATGCTCGGGCTGTTCGATCAATTACGCATAGCGTACCCAGACGATGACCATCCGAATCCTTGAGGATAGCGCCAGCGTAAAAGCGGATCGATGGATCGTGAATGACCAAGGGATTGTTCATGAAGCGGACGTCCCGGGATGCATCCGGCACAATCATCACCTCATCGCCGACGATGGCATGCGTGCAAAAGGAAACCGATCGCGGGGTTTCCTGTACTTCCAGCCCGACGCGCGCCTTGAACCACTGCCTCCTCTCGTCAATCAACGAAATGAGCGCAATCGGGGTTTCCATCAGGGCTGCCGCCTCTTTCACCAGAACATCGAATTCAGGCTCGGCGGGGGTATCGAGGATGCTGTATCCCCTGAGTGCGGCGACACGGTCCGCCTCGGTTTGGGTTTGGTCCATCGTTCTGCTCCCACGCCAGACATGTGGATCGCCATGTATTCCACCGAGCTCGATTTAGGGTGAATTGCCCATTAGGTAAAAACTCTCACGCCTTTGGCATTGAGTATTGTTCAACTACAAAACACGGCGAGCCGCGGATTTACTGTGGCCAGCAGGGTCGTCACCTTGGAAGAATCCGTGGAATCCTTTGTTCGGACTGCTGATAAGAGCCTCGACACGTTGCATGAGATTTTCCGCCAAAAATGGCTTGACCACGTAATCGTGTACGCCGTCAAAACGGGCGATATGCTCGTCGTTTGCACCGCTTCGCGCGGTAAGCATCAGGACCGGAATCTTGAATAATTTGGGGTCCATGCGCATTCTGCGCAGGACTTCGATCCCGCTCATGTTCGGCATGTTGCAATCAAGAACCAACAGATGCGGCGGTCGAATCCGCATCAAGTCGAGCGCTTCGCGACCATCGCGACAATGCCCAGCTCCATGCCCGGCACTTATCAGCAAGTCACAGACCATCTCAGCAATGAGGTCGTCGTCATCGACAACAAGTAAGCGGCCCATACTAAGCATCCTCATCTATCGTGATTAATTATCACAATTTAATCCAGATTTAGGTAAAAATAGCCCTATTGGTTCTAGGTTTGATTACCTACGCGTGCCGCGCCTGATGCAATCTAGCGACCGTTAAGGCTGATCTGAACGATTGCAGTCCGGTCGCGTACCCGTGCGGTCGTTGTCCCGCACTACCCGCTGACCGCCACTTTGAGTTCGACAACATTAGAGGGTGCGGCGCGCAGGCGGTTCCAGGCGTCGAGCGCGGCGATTTTGTAGGCTTCGGCCAGTGTCGGATAGTTGAAGCTGTTGTCGATGAAATAGTCGAGCGTTCCGCCCAAGTTGATTACCGCCTGTCCGATGTGAATCAGTTCGGTCGCCCCTTCGCCGATGATGTGGACGCCCAGCAGACGGCGGCTGGACCGGTCGAACACCAGCTTCAGCAACCCGACCGAGATCCCCATGATGTGCCCGCGCGAGGTTTCGCGCAAACGCGCGATGCCACATTCATAGGGGATCCCCTTGCGGCGCACCTCGTCTTCGGTGAGGCCGACCGATGACAGCTCGGGCACCGCATAGATGCCCAGCGGATAGCACTGGTCGGGTGCCGGCCCTGGCGCGCAAAAGGCATGACAGGCGGCGGTGCGGCCCTGTTCCATCGAGGTCGAGGCCAGGCTGGGGAAGCCGATCACATCGCCAGCCGCATAGATATGCCCGACCTTAGTCTGGAAGGTGACCGGATCGATGGCGATCCGGCCGCGCGCATCGGCCGTCAATCCGCAGGCAGCCAGGTTAAGCGGGCCGGTCGCGCCCATTCGTCCGGCGGTGAACAGTACCAGCTGCGACAAGACCTCGCGCCCGTCGGCGAGAACGCAGACCGGCGATCCAGCGGCGGTGAAGCGGACCTCTTCGACCTCACCCGAAAGCTTTAGGGTGATCCCCCGGTCGCGCATTTGATAGATCAGATTGTCGACCAGTTCGCGGTCCATGAAATCGAGGATGGTGGCGCGGGGCTCGATCAGCGTGACCGGCACGTCGAGCGTGCTGAAGATCGTGGCGTATTCGAGCCCGATTACCCCGGCGCCCACGATGGTCAGACTTTTGGGCACGCGCGGCGACTGGATAAAATCATCGCTGTCGATCACCGTGTCTCCGTTGAAGGGAATATGGTCCGGCCGATAAGGCCGGGTGCCGACCGCGATCAGGATCTTGGCCGCGGTGACCACCTCCACCGCCTGCCGGTCTCCCTCGCCGCTGGAAACGGCGATGTGATGCGGATCAAGAAAGCATGCCTGCCCCACGAGGGTCTGGACCCCGTTGCGGGCAAACTGATGCTCAAGCACCGCGATTTCGTGATCGAGGGTCTTGCCCAGCCGCTCGCACAGATCATTGGCGCCGATCTCGCGCTTGACCCGGTACGACGGGCCATAAAAGCCACGCTCGCGCCAGCCGGAAAGGTTAAGCACGGTTTCGCGCAGCGTCTTGGACGGGATCGTCCCGGTATGCACTGAAACCCCGCCGACCCGCTCGCGATCGTCGATCACCAACACCGAACGTCCCAGCTTCGCCGCCTGCACCGCAGCCCTGCGTCCTGCCGGGCCGCTGCCCAGAACAATGAAATCATAGCTCGGCATCGATGCTCGCTCCAAATGCTGACAAGCACAAGAACGGCCAAAGGACGCACAGATTTACCCGGCGCAGATTGCGAACGACAGCGGGCTTATTCCACCGACGTCGCTATTCGATGCGGAAGCTTTCGAGCCGAAACCGCGCCGGCGCGGTCGCATAGACTCCGTGACCGCGTGCCTGCTGCGAGCCGAATACCAGACCGACGCGCACGGTATCGCGCAGGGCTGCGTTAAATTGCTCCGGGAACTCGCCGGCCGCGCGGCCTTGAACCGAGATCCATCCGCGATCGCCAAGGTTCACCGTGATTTCTCCGACCCCGGGGGCGAGTTGGCGCAAGGTCGGGTTCGGTGCGTACCAGCGGTAGAATTCGAAGCCCCGCTTGACGTTCCAACCGTCGCCCCCGCGCTGGAAATATAACGAGACCGTGGCCGGCCACTCGGGCGTCTGTTCGGCGACGAACTGCGCGCCGCGTTCTGCCTCGATGCGATAACGCACCACGATCCGCCGCGCGCCTTCCAGTGGCCCGCTGTTGACCGACACGTAGTGGACCGATCCGGTGCGCGACGCGGGGAAGTCGAAATACCAGCCGCGGCGCTGCGCCACGGGTGCGGGCGGCATGCCTGGCGAATAATTTCGTGCGCCGATGACCGGGCCGATCTCCCAGTTCTGATTGGAGAATTCGGCTGCGGCAAGGGCTGTGCCGCCGATGGTGAAAAGCGCGCCTGCGGTTAGCATGGCAAGCCGGGACAGGCGGTGGGTGGACATCGGCCCAGACTGGCGGTTGTCGGGTGACGCGGTGCTGAACGGCGCGGTCAGCCTTGCGCAAGGGCTAGGCAATCCGCTCGCCACCGGATATCCCATCAGGAATGAGCGGGGGCACACTTAGCTGGCAGGTCGAGGACCGCGACGGCACGCGCATCGTGACGCCCGCCGGGCGGGTCGATGAATCGACCGCGACAGCGTTTACCGAGCGGCTGATCGCCGAGGCCGGCGGCGCCCGGGGCAAGCTGGTGCTCGATCTTTCGGGGGTCGCCTACATGTCGTCGCGCGGACTTCGCGCGCTGACTTTGGCGCAGCGTGAGGGGACGCAGGCGGGATCGACGCTTGTCCTCGCCAAACCCAACGAGACGATGCGCGAGATCCTGGCCATCAGCCGCTATGACATGATCTTCAAGGTCGCCGACACAATCGATGAGGCGCTTGCAAACTGAGCGTGTGAGGAGGGGCGATGCAGGTTCGGTTCTGGGGCACGCGCGGTTCGCTTCCGGTTGCGGCGAAGGCGATGGCGGTGCGCGACAAGATCGCCGTGGCGCTTGTCGCGGCCAACGGACGCACGTTCGCCGATGTGACCGAGGCGTGCACGTACCTTGAAGCCGAACTCGATTTCGCCTCCGCGCATTCCTATGGCGGGGCGACCAGCTGCGTCGAGGTCGATGCGGGCGAGGGCGCCTTCATTATCTGCGACATGGGTTCAGGTTTGCGCGAATTCGGGCTCGATTCGCTGCGTCGCTGCGCAGCCGAGGGCCACCCGCGCGAATGGCACTTTTTCCTCTCGCACCTCCACTGGGACCACATCATGGGGTTCCCGTTCTTCGTCCCCGCGTTCATCCCCGGATCAAAGATCGTGATCCACGCCGGTCACAGCGATGCCGAAACCGCACTGCGCCGCCAGCAGGAAGAGATCAGCTTCCCGGTGCCGTTCGATTGGCTCAAGGGCGACATCGAATTCCGGACGCTCGAAACCGGGCAGGAATACACCATCGGCGCGGTCACCGTGTCGCTGATCGAACAGCACCATTCGCACCTCAGCTATGGCTTCCGGTTCCGCGACGCGGAGGGGAAAGTCGCGATCTATTCGACCGACAGCGAGCACAAGATCGACAAGATGGAGGGCGAGGCTGATGTGGTCGAGTTCTTCGGCGGCGCCGATCTGGTGGTGTGCGACACGATGTACAGCCTGGCCGACAGCGTCTCGATGAAGGAAGACTGGGGCCATTCCTCGAACATCGTCGCAGTCGATCTGTGCCACGAGGCTGCGGCCAAGCGGCTCGCGCTGTTCCACCACGAACCGACCTATAGCGACGCCGATATCCAGCGCATGCACCGCGAGAGCATCCGCTATGAGGAACTGACCCGGGGCGCGGCACCGCTGGAGGTGTTGTGCGCCTATGACGGCCTCACCATCGAAATCTGACAGTCATGCGCGGCGCGTGGCGGGCTGGGCGGTAGTGCTCGGCGGGATCGTCGGCGCGTTGCTCAGCCTGGTTACCGCCGACTGGCACCGCCGCACGCTGTTCGACGAATGGCAGCGGCTCGCCCCGCGCGCAATCGCCAGCGACAAGGTCGCGGTTGTGATGATCGATCCGGTGAGCCAGGACAAATACGGCTCGTGGCCGTGGGCACGGTACTGGTTGGCGGAACTGACCTCGGCGATGGCCACGCAGCAGCCAGCGGTCATCGGTTTCGACATGGTCTTTCCCAAGCCGGACCCGTTCGCGCCCGAAACGATCACTAAACTTTATCCCGAGCTCGACGCGACCGCGGCGGCGCGGTTTGGAGAGCTGCCCAATCTCGACCGGAACTTCGCCGACGCGTTGGGCCGCGCACCGGTGGTTCTTGCTCGGCTGGGCGTTTCATCCGCTGGCATCGACCCCGAAGGCCTGATGCTCGACCCAGAGCTCGAAGGACGACCGCCGCCCCTTATCCGTCGGTATCCGCAGGCAATGGCGAGCATTTTCGAACTGGACGGCGTCGCGCTGTCGCGCGCGCTGGTCAATGGCGACCCGGACAGCGACGGGATCGTTCGGCGGGTGCCGCTGACGATTGCGGTCGGCAAACGACCTATGCCGGGGTTCGCGGTCGAACTCGCGCGCATCGCATCGGGCGCGTCGCAGCTCGAATGGCGCGGTTCGCAACTGCGGATGGGCGAGCGTTGGCTGCCGTCCGACGAGCGCGGCGATCTGCCATTCCGGATGGGACTGTTGCCCAAAGAATCGGTGTTTCTTGCCAGCGAGGTCCTCGACGGCCAGCTGCCGCCGGGCGCGCTGCGCGGCAAGGCGGTGCTGGTCGGGCTGACGGGAGACGGAAGCAGCGATCTGGTTACCACGCCCTTGGAGCGCGAGGTCTACGGCGTGCTCGTCCAGGCGCAGGCGGTCGATGCTATCCTCAGCCGCGGCTGGCTGGCGCGCCCTGGCTGGGTGTTCTGGGCCGAGGTGGCGGCGAGCCTGGTGCTGCTGATCCTGGTCCTCGCCGCCGGAGGCTTGCGCGCCTATTGGCAGCTTGCGGTCGCATTCGCGCTCGCGCTGGCGCTGCCGGTCGCCTCGTTCCTCGCGTTCGATCGTGCCAACCTGCTGTTCGATCCGGTGCGCCCGATCATGGTCGGGGGCTTTGCCTCGGTCGCGATGTGGATCACGTTGTACATTCTGGCCCGCGCCGAACGCACCCGGCTGGCGGCGGCGCTCGTCGACGAGCGCGTGGCGAGCGCCGAGCAGGAGGGCGAACTCAAGGCCGCGCGGCGGATCCAGATGGGCATGGTGCCCAATGCGGCCAGCCTCACCGCGCTCGACCCGCGCGCCGAGATCGGCGCGGTGCTGCGCCCGGCCAAGTCGGTCGGAGGTGATTTCTACGATGCGCTGATGCTCGGGCCGGACCGCCTACTGTTCGTGGTCGGCGACGTTACGGGCAAGGGCGTTCCGGCAGCGCTGTATATGGCGCTGTCCAAGGCGCTGAGCAAAAGCGTGCTCAGCCGCAGTGTGGCTGATGCAGACGGGAGCGATCTGGGCGAAGCGGTAGCCGCGCTCAACCGCGAGCTGATGGCCGAGGCCGACGACGAGATGGGGGTAACGATGCTCGTCGGGGTGCTCGATTGCGCCACGGGCGAGGTCGCGTTCGTCTGCGCCGGGCACGAAAACCCGCTGGTGGTGCGCGCCGACGGCACGGTCGAGACGCTGCCGTTGCGCGGCGGGCCGCCGTTTTGCGTGGTCGATTTTGCCTATCCAGAGGAGCGCGCGCGGCTTGCCCCCGAGGATACCCTGGTGCTCATCACCGACGGTGCGACCGAGGCGCAGGACGCCTCGCAGGCGCTGCTGGGCCTCGAGGGGGTCATTCACGCGCTTCAAAGCGAGGGTACCATGCCCGCGACCGAGCGCGCTGGCGACCTCGCCGACCGCATCCGGTCGTTCGAAGGCGATACCGAGCCGAGCGACGACCTGACGATCGTGACGATCCGCTATCGCGGGGGCTAGCGGACGCTAATGCTGACCTTGCGAAACGCCGGATTGACCGTCTCGTCGGGACCGGTTTTCAGCGCCTCGAACTCGCCCCGGGCAATGATGTCGCCATCCTCGATCGGAACCCCGCCAGCGCGCAACTGCTCGGCAACCGCCTGCGCACGTTTGAGGGACAGCTCGAGATTCGAGGCCTCTTTGCCGTCCGCATCGGTGAAGCCCTCGATCTCGATCTGCGCGGGACTGCGGTCACGCGCAGCTTGCTGGATTTGGGGGATCTCGCTTAGTTGCGCCGGGGTGAGTTCGGAAACGTCCGGCTCGAACCGGAATTCCTTGGTGTAAGTTTTGAGGGGCAAGCCTTGCACCAACGCAGCATCGCTCTCGCGCAGCTTTTCCAGCGCCTTGGGCTTGCACCCCCTGCCGAGCTTTTGTTCGCTCAGCTGCCGGTCGACGACGCACTCTTTTGCCGGATTGGTGATCTCGGCCACCGCGAATTCGGCCGCGCCATCCTCGTTGTCGAGGAGCGTCACCCGGTCGGTCACGCACCCCGCGACGAGCAGCGTTGCGGCGAGCGCCAGAGAAGCCCGCTTCACTTGACCTCGACCACGAACTTGGTGCCGCGGACCCCCAGCATCGAGGTTGGCGTGCGCACCCGCATCGCGTCGCGCTTGGACTTGGCGATATTGCCTGAGACCACCCCGAGCGAACCGCGGTTGACGTTGGTCAGGAACGTCCCCGTCTGGCGGGTGCGGTCGTAGGAAAACTCGGTGAGGGTGATCTTGCTGTTGGGACCCAGCGCCATCCGGGTGTTGTCGAGAAAGGCAATACCCACACGTCCGGTCTTGCCAGTGACAACCACGTCGCCCTGTTCAAGAGTCATCCCCGGCTTAGCGGCGATCATGCTGGCCCCGCGCTGGATCGAGACCGGGCCGACATGGCTCTTGATCCGGCCAATCTCGGCAAACGCCGGTTGCGCCGTTAGCAGCGTTGCAAAAGCGGCGATGGTGAACAGCTTGCGCACGATTTCTACCCCCAGAAAACGAGTCTGCCAAAAACCGGCAGAATTATGCCATACCATCGCCATGGGGGCGGGAAAACGCTTTTCGGCGCGCGTGTCGGCGGGGGATGATCCCGCCGGGGCGTCGCTCGCCGCTCTCGCCGCGGCAGAAGACTTCGCGAGCGAAGCCGGGCTCGATGCGCACGGTGGCGCACGGCTGGCGGTGGTGGTCGAAGAATTGGTTAGCAACGCGATTCGCCACGGCACCTGCGACGGCACCATCGCGATCGATCTCACCCTGACGATAGGCGAAGGCGAGATCGGGCTGATTCTGGTCGATGACGGCGTCGCCTTCGATCCCACCGGAAACCGCACCTTTTGTGGGCCTGACGCCGAGACTGGCGGAGGGGTTGGGCTGGCGCTGATAAATGCCTGGGCGAACGCATTCGCCTACAGGCGTGCCAACGACCAGAACGTCATTGAATTACGCCTGCGTCTTGATTGAGGCTTTGACGCGTCGCTCAGCGACCGCCGAACAGACGCTCCCAGAAACCCGGCTCCTCCATCGGCAAAATCGGGCCATGGGTCATATAGCGCTGCGACGCATCGCGATGGGGACGCGGCTGGAGCCACGGATCGGGCCGGCTGCTGCGATAGGTAAGGTTCGACATGGCGTCCTCCTTGTAGCCGTCTCAGGGGGTAGAACGTATGCACTGGCGCACAGGTTCCCCAACTTACCGGCAAGGGCAGCTTATTCCTTCGCGCTCACTCTAAAAGCTTGCCCGAAAGCGCGTCTCGGGGCGGGACGCGGACCAGCCGATTCCTTAATATCACCGGAAAATAGCCACACGGAGTCATCCTCACAGGCTTGCACCAGCCTGACCCGGGGTGCATCCTTGCTTGATTAACCACCGGGAGAGGCGGCAATGCTCAAAACCGCAGGAATCAACCACATCGCGCTGGTTTGCCGCGATATGCGCGAGACAACCGATTTTTACACCCGCGTGCTGGGTATGCCGCTGGTCAAGACGGTCGAACTTCCCGGGGCCGGGCAGCATTTTTTCTTCGATTGCGGCGGTGGAAACCTTGTCGCGTTCTTCTGGTGGGCCGATGGCCCTCCCGCCGCTCCGGGAGTCGCGTCGGTCAAGAAGTTCCCTTACGATTCCAAGACCGCGGTCGGATCGATGAATCATCTGGCGTTTCACATGGCCGAGGACGAACTTGAAGCCGCGCTCGGGCGGCTTGAGGCGGCGGGGGTGCCTTGTACTCCGGCGGTGGTGAATCATGACGACAGCGCGATGGGCATGTCGCGCGATCTTCACCCGGGGGTGTTCGTCCGCTCGGTTTATTTCACCGACCCCAACGGGATCATGATGGAATTTGCGGCGCTGACCAAAGAGTTTGGTCCCGAAGACATCCGCCATGAACCCGCCGCACTTGAAGTTTCGGAGGCGCCCGCCTGATGCCGCGTCTGCGCCAGGTCCCGCTGGCCGAGGCGACCAGCGACGTTGTGAAGAACTGCTATCGGCTGCTGTTCGGTAACCGCGATCCGGTCGCCGAGCCGGGAACCGCCACCGGCACCCCGGGCGATTGGTGGACCGTCTTCGCTAACTCGCCCGATGCGCTGCGCCACGCCGCACAAGGCTTCGCATTTTATCGCGACCCCAAACGTAAGCTCGATCCGGTGCTGCGCGAGCTGGGTCAGGCGTGGGCGGGGTTTGCGGTCGGCAGCCAGTTCGTGTTCTCGCAGCACTGCAAGTCACTGCGCGGCTTGGGAGTGAGCGAGGATCGGATCGCTGCGATCCCGGTGTGGCAGACTTCCACTTGCTTCGATGCTCGCGAACGGCTGGTGCTGGCTTATGCCGACCGCTTGGTCACCCATCGCGGGCGGGTGCCTGACGCCTTGTTCGCCCAGCTCAAGGCCGCGTTCGGCGATGAGGAAATCCTCGAACTCACCTACATCACCTGTCTTTACGACATGCACGCGGTGATGAGCAAAGCGCTGCGAACCGAGTGGGACGACCGCGCCGACCCGATCGTCGAGGTCGCCGCACCCGCCGATTTTTCAGCGCGGGACTTTTTAGACACCGGTCGGAGCAGCACTTAGGCCGGTTCGACGACATGCATCGCAGCTACTGAGCGCGGCACTATCCAAATATTTCATTCATTTCATCGCCTTTTCTTTGCACGCCACTTGAATTGGCGAGTCGTTTGTGATTCTAAGGTCACCGATGCGTCACATTCGCTCTCGTCCGCGCCTCCCGCGCGAAACGCTGACCCAATCGCTGGCGCTGGTTGCGCTGCTAATGCTGGGCGGTGTGGCGATTGCGGGCCCCAGCGGAGTGCTGGCTTGGAGTGAGAACAGCCGCCTCTTGGCCGAGCACAAGACCGAACTCGCCCAGCTTGGTGCGCGGCGCGATGAATTGCGCAATCGAGTCGCTCTGCTCGATCCGCGCCACGCCGATCCTGATCTGGTCGGGGAGTTGTTGCGCCGCGATCTAAACGTCGCGCATCCCGACGAAATCGTGATCGCCCGCCCCCAATAGGGCGCTCTACCGCAAATAATCGAACCGGAGCGGTTCCTGCACGCAATCACCGCGTTGCGTCGCGGGCAAATCCGGTCCTATACCCGTCGCGGGTCGCTGCCTGCGCGAACGGGCGCTACCGCATGACAGGGGATCTCGCTTGGCCAGACCGTCGACCCGCAAGCCCGCCGCCAAGGCGCCGGGTAAAGCCGCTTCACCCGCATCCAAAGCCGACCCGGTAATGGTCGATCCCGGCACCGAAGAGGCCAGCCGCGAATTGCGCAGTCTTCAGCAGGCCCACGCCAATCAGAAGCATTTCGAAGCCAGCGATGCGCAACTGATGGAATTTTATGAGCAGATGCTGCTCATCCGCCGCTTCGAAGAGCGCGCCGGACAGCTTTACGGCCTCGGCCTGATCGGCGGCTTCTGCCACCTGTATATCGGTCAGGAAGCGGTTGCGGTGGGCTTGCAGTCCGCGCTCACGGTGGGCAAGGACAGCGTGATCACCGGCTATCGCGATCATGGCCACATGCTCGCTTATGGCATCGACCCCAACGTGATCATGGCCGAACTGACCGGGCGCGCTGCGGGGATCAGCCGCGGCAAGGGCGGCTCGATGCACATGTTCTCGACCACGCACCGTTTTTATGGCGGGCATGGTATCGTCGGCGCGCAGGTCAGCCTGGGTGCAGGGCTGGCGTTCGGTCACAAGTACACGGGCGATGGCGGGGTGTGCCTTGCCTATTTTGGAGACGGTGCGGCCAACCAGGGTCAGGTCTACGAAGCGATGAACATGGCCTCGCTGTGGAAGCTGCCGATCATCTTCGTGATCGAGAACAACGGCTATGCGATGGGTACCGCGGTCAAGCGCGGCTCGGCCGAAACCCAGTTCTACCGCCGCGGTACCGCGTTCCGCATCCCCGGCATGAACGTCAACGGGATGGATGTACTCGAGGTCCGCGGGGCGGCCGAAGTCGCGCTCGAATACGTCCGCGGGGGCAATGGGCCGGTGCTGATGGAGCTCAACACCTATCGCTACCGCGGCCACTCGATGTCCGATCCAGCGAAGTACCGCAGCCGCGAGGAAGTGACCGAGGTCAAGGAAAAGCGCGACCCGATCGATGGGTGCAAGGCCTACTTGCTCAAGCGCGGGGTGACCGAGGACCAGCTCAAGGATATCGACAAGCGGATCCGTGCGATTGTCACGCAGAGCGCAGACTTTGCCGAAAGCTCGCCTGAGCCCGATCCGGCTGAATTGTATACCGACATCCTGGTGGGGAGCTACTGAGATGGCGATCGAGATCAAGATGCCCGCGCTCTCCCCGACTATGGAAGAAGGCACGCTCGCCAAGTGGCTGGTCAAGGAAGGTGACGAGGTCAAATCGGGCGATATCCTCGCGGAAATCGAGACCGACAAGGCGACAATGGAGTTCGAGGCAGTCGACGAGGGCACGATCGGCAAGATCCTGATCCCCGAAGGCAGCGAGAACGTGAAGGTCGGCACCGTGATTGCGACAATCGGTGGCGAGGGGGAGGAAGCATCATCCGCCTCGGCACCCGCGCCGCCTGCTGCTTCGCCTGCGCCTGCGCCTGCATCGGCTCCAGCACCCGCAGCCGCTCCAGCCAAACCCGCTGGTGCCGCTAAATCCGCTGCTGATCCACAAATCCCCGCTGGGACCAAAATGGTTTCGACCACGGTGCGCGAAGCTTTGCGCGATGCGATGGCCGAGGAGATGCGCGCCGACGACCGGGTGTTCGTGATGGGCGAGGAAGTCGCCGAGTATCAGGGGGCATACAAGGTCACCCAAGGGTTGCTCGATGAGTTCGGCGGGCGCCGGGTGATCGATACGCCGATCACCGAATACGGCTTTGCCGGGATCGGCAGCGGCGCGGCGATGGGCGGATTGAAGCCGATCATCGAGTTCATGACCTTCAACTTTGCGATGCAGGCGATCGATCACGTCATCAACTCGGCGGCCAAGACCAATTATATGTCGGGCGGTCAGATGCGCTGCCCGATCGTGTTCCGCGGCCCCAACGGCGCGGCCAGCCGGGTGGGTGCGCAGCACAGCCAGAACTACGCGCCGTGGTACGCCAGCGTCCCTGGGCTGATCGTGATCGCGCCGTTTGACGCGGCTGACGCCAAGGGCCTGCTCAAGGCCGCGATCCGCAGCGACGATCCGGTCGTGTTTCTCGAAAACGAGCTGGGTTACGGGCGCAGCTTCGATGTGCCCGATGTCGAAGACTGGGTCTTGCCGATCGGCAAGGCGCGCACCGTGCGCGCAGGCACCGACGTTACGATCGTCACCTACTCAATCGGGGTCGGGCTGTCGCTCGAAGCCGCCGAGACGCTCGCCGCCGAGGGGATCGAAGCCGAGGTGATCGATTTGCGCACGCTGCGCCCGCTCGACAAGGCGGCGGTGCTCGAAAGCCTGGCGAGGACCAATCGGCTGGTCATCGCCGAAGAAGGCTGGCCGGTCTGTTCGATCGCCAGCGAGATTATCGCGATCTGCATGGAGGACGGGTTCGACGATCTCGACGCCCCGGTGATGCGGGTGTGCGACGAGGATGTTCCGCTTCCCTACGCCGCCAACCTGGAAAAGATCGCGCTGATCGATGCGGCGCGGATCGTGGCGGCGGTTAGAAAGGTCTGCAACCGCGGCTGATACTGTGCGAGTTCAAGGGCGAAAGCCGGTGTATGTCAGGCAGTCGGAAACCGGATCGGGCGAGCCGGCATCGCGCTGGTATATCTGAGTCAAGTCGCGGCTGTCGCGCACGGTAAAAGCGCTGGTCGAACGGATCACCCGTTTAGTTGCGAAGAACCCAGAGACCAGCGGCTGGTAGTCATAGTTGACCTCGACGAAAATCACCGCCTCGCCGCGTTGTGCCATGACTTCCTCGCCCGGCGGGCCCATGCCAACCAGCGTACTGGTGAGCCCGTCGCCTTCGTTGCCATAGCTCGACGGGTGGGCCTTGGTGCCCTTGCAGCGTTGCCAGTGAATATACTGCTGGTCGTCGGTTCCCTCCACCACTTCCAGGCTGCTGACTATCACCCGGCCGTGGTTATAAAGATCGATCGTTTCGCCCGCCTGGATATTGGACCCCAGCAGCAGGTCGTTGATGTCGCTTTCGTAAATCCTGCGATCTTCGAGCGACGAGGTATCGCCGATCCGCGAGGCGTTGTCGGCAATCTGCATTGCCACTTGGTTCACCTGCAACGTGGTAACCGCCAGGTGGGCGGTTTCGATGCCCCACAGCCCAGCGGTCATCAGAAGCGGCAGCGACAGCGCGAATTCGGTCAGCGCGACCCCCGAGGAATCGCTCCACAAGGCCCGCAGATGCGCTAGTGGAGCGGCGCTCAGGTGCATGCGCCCACCGCCGGCTTGTTATCCTGCAATTTGTAGGGCTGGTTGCGCAAGACCGTGGCTGCCGCGGTGGTCACGGTATCGGGCAGCCCGATCAGGCTCGCCATCGGAAAGCCGCGGGCATAGGTCACGTTGACGGTATAGAGCACGGCATCGCGTGCGCCGCCGCTGCCGGCTGTGCCGCGATCGTCGTCCCAAGTGCCGTTGCGATTGGCGTCTTCGAAAGGTTCGCCATTGTCGCAAAGGCCGTTGCCGTCGGTGTCGGTGAAGTCCTCGGGCCGTGAAACATCGGTGAAGTCGGCATAGGCCCGGCGGCTGATGGCGATCGTGGCCCTGGGCACAACGTGGTGGACAGCACGCGATACCGTCGCATCGATCTGGGACAGTCGTCGGTCTGCGCCTTCGATTGTAGAATCGCGCGCGGCGTGCTGGATCGCACCCTGAACCATCGTGGCGGTGTAAATGTTATAACCAAGGTCGAAGATGCCCATGATCGTCAGCAGCAGAGCCGGGGCGACCAGCGCAAATTCGAGCGCGGCGGCGCCACGGGTTTCGCAAGCCAGGCCGCGCAAGGCGCTGCTTATCGTCAACGCGAGACCCGCAGGTCGCCGATCGACCTGGCGATATCGTCGAACGCCTGGCTGAGCTTGGCGGAATCCGATGCCTCGAAGGTGTGGCCGGGCCCGGCGCAATCGGACAGCGCCGGATTTAGCTTTGTGCCGAATGCGATCAGCCAGACGGTAATGTTCTTCTTGCGCACTTCCTTGCAGGCGAATGCGAAGCGCGCCTCCACCGTCTGCGTAAGCGAGCGCGCCGAGCCGGCACTCCAGCGTTTTTTCTCAAGCGGCTCCACGCCATAGCTGGCATAGCTGACGTCGAGCGGCGCGGTCTCTCCGTCGGTCAGAAAGATCAGGTTGCGGCTGGTTGGCTTGCCCGGCACGTCAGCGTTTTCGTCGGCGAAGATCCCGGTGGGCGAGAGCAGCCGTCCGCCCCAGATCATCCCGATATCGTGATACGTGCTGCCGCGCGGCTGCAGGCTGGAGAGATAGCTGGTCAGGCTGGTCAACGAGAACGGCTCCAACTTTCTCGCAGCCGGGGGACATGCTGCATAACCAGCAAGTCCGGGGTTGAGGTATTCGGAACTGGTCGTGACCGCGGCGCTCGAAAAGCTGCCTGAACCGTCCCACTTGATCGCGCGATCATAGACCAGCAACGGATACATCGGGCGCCATTGACTATCGGTGTTGCCCGGCGCGGGTACCAGATCGATGTCGAGATCCATCGCCCGCCCGAGATCGACGTTGTCGTAGTCCGCGATTTCGTAAGTCTTGCGCTCTTCGATGCAACCGTTCGAGGCGGTCCGCCAGTCGGCCACGTTGCGGGCCACCGGCTTGTACGTATACAACCCGCCCGTAATGCCGCCAGTGTTGAGCGTGCGCGACTGATAACTCCAGTCTTTCACCACCCACTCGTCCTTGAGCAGGCCGCCAACATTGACGTTGGTTGAATACGGCACAAAGCCATAGCGCACCCTGGTTCCAGGCTTGGTCGACGCTGCTATCTGCAAGAAAAACGCGGTCACAGTGGCCTTCAGCGCGGTGATTTTCGACACTGCATCGCCAGGGTTGGTCTGCGCCATCGATCCGGTGGTATCGAGCACCATCATCACGTCGGTATTGGAAAAATTGAGCCGGGCCTGACATTCGGCTGAAACGGCTACATTGGTAAAGCCGAAGATGCCCATGATCGTGGTCGGGACATCGACGGTGGCGGTCCCGCTGATCGAATAATCGTTTTCCAGCGCCATCGTAAACTGGCGGTTCTCGGTGCCATATGCGCCGACACGGTAGTTGATATTGAAGAACCGTTCGCCGACTTCGGACACGTCGCTGGGCACCTGGCCGGTAACCACCGCAGCAGAACCGAGTTTCTTGCGCGCGGCGAGCACCCCGGCATCGCACGCCTGCTGCAGCCGGCTTTCCGCAAGATAACTGCGCCCCATGTCGATCCCCCCGCCGACCATCGCCAGGATCGGCGCAATCGAGGCGGCGACGATCGCCAGCGTATTGCCCGCCACATCGCGCGCGAGGCGGGCGAACAAGCCGTGCGAGGATGAAATGGAGGGTGTCTGCGAGTCGGACATCGGCGGAATTGCGGTCCTTGAAGGAGTTCGCAACTTGCATAATCCGTCTGCGTCACCGGTCGGCTTACGTATCTAGTTAATTTATTCATGCGATGCGCGAAGGAACCAGCGCCCGATCAGCTCGATTTGACGAAGATCGGGCGGGCAAACGTCACGGTCTGATCATTTATGCCGACGACCGACATGATCGATTGAAAGGTGTAGGTAAGAGTCAGGGTTTTTTCGGTAACCCCCACAATCTGCTGGTTGGCCGCATCGGTTACGTCCGCCGAAAGCAGGGTGCTTTCGAAAAGGTAGTGATCGACAGCGCGGTCCTTGGCCCATTGCGCCATGTTCAGATTGGAAATATTGTTGACCTTTTGGTACTGCACCGCGGTGTACCGCCCTGTATCCGCAGCGACCGAGCGCAGCGCGTTGTAACTTTGCATCCAGATTCCGACTTGGAGAATGCCCAACATCAGAGTGATGATAACAGGTGCGAGAATCGCGAACTCGATTATCGTGCTGCCCGAGCGATCATGTCGCAAACATTTCAACGCGCGGGTCAAGACAGCACCACGGTGCGCGTGACGCTGTAATTGAGTGGGCTGCCGAAGCCGAACTCGGCCCATGTCGGGGTGTAAGTATCGGTCAGCGCGATCTGCAGGTAAGTAGTGACGACGTCGGTGGAAGCGCAGGCGGTTTTTACATCGACATAAGTGGTCGCCACCCCGCAGCGATACTTGTGCGTGATGTTAACCTTGGCATCGGTAAGATTGAGCGTCGATTTCAGCACGCTCTTTAGCGCAGTTACCTGTGCTGCATCGTCTCTCCATCCTGCCAGCGCCATCGAGGCGGCGTCGTCGGCACCAGTCTGAAGCTCGTGCTGCCGTGCCACTGCCTGACTGACCTGGAACCCGCCAAGGCCGAGCAGCGCCAGGATCGGGGCGACGAACGCGGCCTCGATGATCACCGCGCCGCGCTGGTTGCGGCGAAATGCCTGCCACGCCCAAATCATGCGACGAGGCTCACCGAGGCGTTGCCGCCGCCAACCGCGACGCCCAACCCAGTGCCGTCGCTGTCCTTGCAGAACGACGCCATGTTGGCCGTGCCCCCGATCGCGATCGTCTTGGCGGTGATCACCAGGCAGCCCGAGGTCACTCCGAATGTGCCGTTGAAGGTGATGCTGCTCTTGGGCAGATAAATCGTCCCGGTTAGCTTGGCACCGGCGTTTCCGTTCAATTTGTCGTCGTTGCTGGCACCGCCCGAGTCGCGGTCCTCGAAGATCAGCATATCCTTGAGCTTGAGCGCTTCGGTAGGAGAGATGTTGCCATAACGCGGGTCGACCATCTCGTTGTATGACATGGCCCGCAGATCGAGCGAACTGCCGCCGTTGATATCCAGACTGGTATGATTCTTAAGAACAATCATGACCCCTCCGGGAGTACCATTGGGATACAGGCTCTTGACCGAATAGTCGGAATGGACGGTGAAGCCGCTGGTACTGCCGCCGTTGATTACATAAACCCCCGGCTCCATCGTGGTGTCGCAGCCGACGGTGAAATCGGAGTAAGTGCCGGGCTGCATCGCGGCGATCGCTGGCGAACTGGTCGACGAGATAGAATCGATCGATTTGGTGGTCGTTGTGACGGTATCGACACGCTTGTAAGTCGTCGGGCTTGTTGTGGTGGTGCAGACCCGTTTGTTCGATGGACCAGTGCACTTTGTGGTCGACGTGCCGGGTATAGCCTGTGGCGTTCCCGCCTGCACCGGCGAGACAACTGGCGTGGCCGGGTTTTGGGTTTTCTTGTTGACCTGCGTGGTAGATGTCGCGGGTTCGGATCCCGTTTGGGTTCCCGAGACCGTGGTGCTCGCTGGGCCGCTCCAATTATAGGGATTGTTGTTGGTCGCGGTATAGCTTCGCGATTCAACCGCCGTCGTGATCGTGTAGTTCGCGACATACGTCGTCGTCGAGGCGCAGGCATAGGTGCGCGGGTAGGCATTGTTCGGCGGGGTCAGGTCCTTGAACGGATCGACCAGCCCCTGCTGCCCTTCGAACAGCAGGTTGGTGTAGGTGTTGTTCTGGTCGTGCTGAAGCTGGTCGTCGATCCCACCCGCGGCGACTAGATAGCCGACGTTGAAATAACCCTGGCCGCTCTGGGTGATCGCGTTTTCGTTGTTGGAGAGCGCGGCCACGCCGCATTTGGCGATGAGGTAGGCATTGCCCGCGAAGGTGATCGCCCCCCTCGTGCTGGGATCGACCGCGATCAGGCAGGCGGTGAACGCCGATGCCTTCTCAAACCGCGCCTGCGCGGAGACGGCAATGGTTGTGCCATCTCCCATGAGCAGCTTGCTGAATGGCAACTCGCGGGTGGCGCTCAGCGAGACCTTGACGCTGTTCGCGGCACCCGACGTGTTCCACTGCTCCAAAGTGATCGATGGCGTTCCCTGGAAATCGACCACTTGCAGGTTGGCGGTCAGCTCCTGCCGGGCGCGGGTCTGGTATTCATTCCCGGTGGTGCCGCCGACGCGCGACCAGGCTCCCGCCATCGCGGCCTGATCGACCGCGTACTGCATCTCGCGCTTCCACATGTACCACTGCGCGGTATCGACCGCGAGGCCGGCCCCGCCGATCAAGGCCGGCGCTCCGGCG
>JANMQW010000430.1:0-5631 GCA_031370725.1 Novosphingobium sp. | reverse complement strand
CGGCACTTGGCCAAACACGCGCGGCAAACGGCACTTTGCGCCATAGTCGCGCAGGTTAATGCTGGCAATGACAGGCTATCGTTCGGATGGTGCGACCAGTCTGCTTAAGCTGCAAAGCAAACGGCGGGGAAGACCCCGCCGCTACCCCGGTCGAACGCTGTCGCCGGTTGGTCGAATGATTCCGCCGGGCGCGGCGTCAGTACTTGAGCTGGCGCTCATAAAGATCGCGGTAATGCTGGAGACGGGTCACCCGCAGCCCCTGCATGCCAGAGCGATCGACCGAGCGCTGCCACGAGGCAAACTCCTCGATCGTCAGGCTGTAGCGTTCGCACACCTCGTCGATAGACAGCAGCCCGCCGTTGACCGCCGCCACGACTTCGGCCTTGCGCCGCACCACCCAGCGGGTGGTTTGGGGCGCGGGCAGCGAATCGAGCGAAAGCGGCTCGCCGAGCGGCCCGATTACCATTGCCGGGCGGATTTTCTGATTTTCAATCATTGCTGTCCTCGAGCGCCAAGTTTCGCGAAGGCGTCGTTGCCTCTTCCGCGGTTCTGATGCCCCCTGTCGATTTGCGATTGGCTAAAGCCACAGGGTTAACACCCGGTGCATCGTGCGACGAACCGGACAGTACCTGCGCCGCACCGCCGACAAAGTTCGCTATGGTTGGGATCGCCATCAATCCGCTGGCCAGTTCGCGGCGTAAGTCGCGTTCGGCGCCGAGTCGCGCCAGTAGCGCGCTCCACTCGAGCGGGCGCAAAACTTCGCAATCCCCGTCTTCGGGGACTTTGAACGCAACGGATGAGGGCAGGTAGAGCTTCATTGCGACCGTCACTAGCAGGCCAACCTCAAGGCAAGGTAAAGCCCCGGTTTACCGCATATTGACCAATCTTAAGCTGTGGTGAGGGATTGCCGGACGATGCCGACCGACCGCGGCCACTTTCACCGGCGCCATCCAGCGGCTATGCGCGCGCCGATGGCGCCATCTATACTTCTCGATCGGCTCGATCCCGCCGCGTTGTTCCAGCTCACCGCTCCGCTGGGCGCACGGCGGATCGTGGTCGCAATGTCGGGCGGGGTGGATAGCTCGGTGGTCGCCGCGTTGGCTGCCGCTAGTGGCGCCGAGACCATCGGCATCACCCTCCAGCTCTACGATCACGGCGCGGCCAGCGGGCGCAAGGGGGCGTGCTGTGCGGGCGACGACATCCGCGATGCGCGCGCTGTCGCCGATCGCCTGGGAATCGCGCACTATGTGTTCGACCACGCCTCTGCCTTTCGCGAGACAGTGATCGAGCAGTTCGCCGACGATTATCTGGCCGGGCGCACGCCGATCCCGTGCATCCGTTGCAACATGGGCCCCAAGTTCACCGATCTGCTGGCGATGGCGCGCGATCTGGGTGCGGACTGCCTCGCCACCGGACACTACGTGCGGCGGGTTGCCGGGGCTGCCGGGTCCGAACTGTGGCGCGCGGCCGATCCGGCGCGAGACCAGAGTTATTTCCTTTACGCGACCACCGATGCGCAGCTGGATTTCCTGCGGTTTCCGCTTGGCGGCCTACCCAAGGCCCAAGTTCGCCACCTCGCCGAAGCGGCTGGATTGCGCGTCGCTGCCAAGCCCGACAGCCAGGATATCTGCTTCGTCCCCGACGGCGATTATGCCAAAGTTGTGCGCAGCATCCGCCCCGAAGGCGGCGCGCCCGGCGAGATCGTCCATGCCGAGACCGGCGCGGTGCTGGGCGAACACAAGGGCGTGCTCCACTACACGGTCGGCCAGCGCCGCGGGCTTGAGATCGGCGGACTGGCCGAGCCGCTCTATGTCACCGCGCTCGACGCTCCCGCCGCGCAGGTGATCGTCGGTCCCAAGCGGCTGCTGGCGGTAAGCGCGGCAAGGCTGGTCGAAACCAATCGCATCGGGCCGCCATCAGATGCGCCGCTGACCGCCAAAGTGCGCTCGCTGGCCAAGCCAGTGCCGATCGTGCTGGAGGGAGTACCGGGTGATGCTGCGGCGGTCACGATCCGCTTCATTACCCCCGAATACGGCGTCGCAACCGGGCAGGCGGCGGTGATCTATGCGGGAGACCGGGTGGTCGGCGGGGGCTGGATCGCGGAAACCGAAAGCGGCGCCGCAGGCTGAGGCACACCCTGACCCCGCTCAAGACGCGCGGCTGCGGCCAGAACCGCGCGCTGTGCTGGCCGTTCGAACCAGCGGTGCGAGGCAAACCCGGCGCCGATCGCGGCGGCCAGATAGATTGCAAGAATTCCCCAGTGTTGCGACAGTTCCCGGCCTCCCGGAAGCCTATCGAGCACCAGCACGATCGTCAGCTGGATCGGAAAGTGCCACAGATAGGTACCGTACGAGGCGTCGCCCAGCTTCCGCCCAAAGGCCAGGAGATCGGCTCGATCGAACCAGTCGATGGTCAACGCCAGCGCAAACAGCGAGACCACCCACAGCGCACCGTAAGGAAAAATCGTTTGTGGTTCCGGATCGAAGCGGAATGCCAGGGCCAGCCCGATTGCGGCCGTGACGGGCAGCAACCAAACCCAGTTCCACGCGCGCAAAAGTACGAAGTAGGCCGCTGTCCCGCCAAAGAAATAGCCAAGGCAGGGCCATAGCCCGAGTCCAGGCGCGTATATCGCCGCAATCGCCCCGCCGCAGGACAGCGCCGCGGCGATTCCCAGTCGGCGTTCGCGCAGCATCGGCAGCATCGTCCAGAAAACCGCGTAGGCGAGGATTTCGACCGACAGCGACCACGAAGGCCCGTTGAACGACATCCCGCTCTGGAACCCCCAATAGTGGGCCAGCCCAAGGTTGAGCAGGAAGTGCGTGACGTCGTTGGGGGCAAACACGAACGAGCGTCCGACTCGCGCGACATAGAGCGCCTGAAGCGCCGCGACTACCACGAGGGTCAGGAGGTGTAACGGCCACAACCGGGCGATGCGGGCGGTCCAGAATCGCTCGCGCGCCGCCGAATCGCCAAGATAGACGTGGGCAAAAACAAAACCCGAAACGATCCAGAAATATTGGACCGCGAGATGGCCGTGATCGTAGAGCGCGGCGAACACGCCGTGGAGTGGTTCCAGCGTCCCGAAATTGGTCGGCGCACGGTTGATCCCGGGGGGCATCGTAAAATGGAGGTAGTGCCAGAACAGCACCGCCACTGCGGCGAACAGCCGGCTCAGATCGAGTGCGTTGAAGTGACGCTTGGGAAGCCGCAGCGCGCTTGGCAAATCACTCACTACCACCACCCCAGAGCCGCCCCCGCGAACGCCATTCCCGCTCCTGCGGCGATCGCAACGCTATAACCCCAAATCGTTCCGAAGCCGTTACCCCGCCCACGCTCCCACATCAGCTCGACCTTGGGCAGCGGCAGTTGCTCGGGCGCACCGCCGCGCGGGGGGAAGCGCTCCTCGATCCGGCGGATCAGCGATGGCAGGCGTAGCAGCGTCTCGGCGTCTTCGCGCAGGCGATCGGCGAGTGCCGCTTCGGGGCCGAGCTCATCCCGAATCCAGTCGCGCACGAACGGCGCTGAAACATCCCACATGTTGATCGCCGGATCGAGGCTGGTGGCGATTCCCTCAACCATCACCATCGTCTTTTGCAGCAGCAGCAGGTGCGGCTGAGTTTGCATGTCGAAGTCGCGGGTGATTGCAAACAGCCCATCGAGCATCGCGCCGACCGACAGTTCGCTGACCGGCTTGCCGCGCATCGGCTCACCCACCGCGCGCAGCGCAGTGGCGAAATCGTCGACCGAATGGTGTGGGGGAACGTACTGCGCCTCGAAATGGATTTCGGCGACGCGAAGGTAGTTGCCGGTGGTCAGGCCATAGAGAATTTCGGCGAGCCAGGCGCGGGCGCGGCGATCGATCCGCCCCATGATCCCGAAATCGATCGCCACGATCGTGCCATCGGCTTCGACAAACAGGTTGCCCTGGTGCATGTCGGCATGAAACAGCCCGTGGCTGATGGCTTGCGTCAGGAACGCCAGCACCAGCCGCCGCGCCAGATCCTTGCGGTCGTGTCCCGCGGCATCGAGTGCGGCGAGGTCGCTGATCTTGACCCCGTCGATCCAGTCGAGCGTCATCACCCGGCCATTGGTGCGGTCCCAATCGATCGCAGGCACGCGATAGCCGGGGAACGCCTTCATCGCCTCGCTGAGTTCGGAGGCCGAAGCTGCCTCGCGCCGCAGATCGAGTTCGCGCAGGGTCCAGCGCTTGAAGTTGGCGATCACCAGCCGCGGACGCAGCCGGCTCGCCTCTCCGCCCAGCGCCTCGAGATGCGCGGCGGCCCATTCATAGGTGTCGAGATCGCGCGCGAACTTCTCCGCGATCCCGGGGCGCAGCACCTTGACTGCGACCTGGCGGCCTTCCGCAGTGGTCGCGCGGTGGACTTGCGCGATCGAGGCGGAACCGACGGGCTCTTGCTCGATCGTGGCGAACAGCGCCGAGACCGGCTTGGCAAAAGTCGCCTCGATCTCGTTGCAGATCGCGGTGTAGGGTACCGGCGGCAGGCTGTCCTGGAGCGACAGCAGGTTGTGCGCGGCGTCCTCGCCGATGACGTCGGGGCGCGTCGCCAGCGATTGGCCCAGCTTGATCGCGGCAGGGCCGATATCGCGGAACGCGCCGGCGTAGTCCGGCTGTTTCGGCTGGATCGCGCCGAGCCGGGCCACGCGGCACAACCGCCGGACTTGCGCCGGCGTGTTGGGGTCGCGCTCGATCCCGCGCAGCGCGCCGTGCCGGGCGAGCGTCCGCCCCCAGCCCAGCAATCGCCAGATGTGCGTAATGGGTTGCGTCACCTAGACCTTCCAGCCGGAGTGAATCGCTACGAGCCCGCCCAGGATCGGCTCGGCCTTGACCTGCACAAATCCGGCCTGCCGGATCATCGCGGCGAATTTGGGCATGTCTGGAAACCGCCGAATCGATTCGATCAGATAGCGGTACGAATCGGCATCCCCGGCGATCGCCTGGCCGATCCGCGGCACCACTTTGTGCGAATAGAGATCGTACGCCTCGGCAAAGCCCAGCCAGGTTGTGGTCGAGAATTCAAGGCAGAAGAACCGCCCGCCGTACTTCAGCACGCGGTGCGCCTCGGCCAGCGCGACGTCGATCCGGGTGACATTACGGATCCCGAAAGCGATCGTGTAGGCATCGAAGGTGCGGTCGGGAAACGCCAGTGTTTCGGCGTTCTGACACGACCACACCAGGCCATCTATCCCGCGCTCGGCAGCACGATCCAACCCCACGTCGAGCATGTCCTGATTGATATCGGCGACGGTGATCTGCGCGCCGCTGGGCGCCATGCGAAACGCGATATCGCCGGTTCCGCCGGCCATGTCGAGGATCGTCTCGCCCTCGCGCGACTTGACCCGGCGAACGAAGGTATCCTTCCACAACCGGTGCATCCCCACGCTCATCGCGTCGTTCATCCGGTCGTAGCTTTTGGCCACGCTGGAAAACACCGCGCCGACCCGCGCGGTCTTTTCGGCGGGGGCGACATCTTCGTAGCCGAAGGAGACGGTTTCGGGATTTGTCATGATCGGCGCGCTTTAGAGACGAATTGCGGGCGCGGCAAAGCCTGTTAAGGCCGCGCCCGTGCCCGAACTTCCCGAAGTCGAAACCACGGTCCGCGGGCTCGCCCG
>JANMQW010000054.1:0-19347 GCA_031370725.1 Novosphingobium sp. | reverse complement strand
CCCATGCCGCCGCCGCCGCCCATGCCGCCCATGGCCGGCTTGTCGTCGGGCCGATCACTGATCGCCGCTTCGGTGGTGATCAGCAGGCCAGCGACCGAGGCTGCATCCTGCAGCGCGGTACGAACCACCTTGGTCGGGTCGATCACGCCAGCCGCGGTCAGGTTCTCGTAAACGTCGGTCGCGGCGTTAAAGCCACGCGTCTCGTCGTTTTCGCGCAGCAGATTGCCGGCAACCACGGCGCCGTCATGACCGGCGTTCTCGGCGATCTGGCGCAGCGGGGTCTGGATCGCCTTGCGGACGATGTCGATCCCGCGGGTCTGGTCGTCGTTGAGACCCTTCATGCCGTCGAGCGCCTTGGTTGCATAAAGCAACGCGGTGCCGCCGCCAGGGACGATGCCTTCCTCGACCGCGGCGCGGGTCGCGTGAAGCGCGTCGTCGACGCGATCCTTGCGTTCCTTGACCTCGATCTCGGACGAACCGCCAACCTTGATCACCGCGACCCCGCCGGCCAGCTTGGCAAGACGCTCCTGGAGCTTCTCCTTGTCATAATCGCTGGTGGTGGTTTCGATCTGGGCACGGATCTGTTCGACCCGGGCCTTGATGTCGTCGGCATTGCCGGCACCATCGACGATCGTGGTGTTGTCCTTGTCGATGCTCACGCGCTTGGCCTGGCCGAGCATACCCACGGTGACGTTCTCGAGCTTGATCCCGAGATCTTCCGAGATCATCTCGCCCTGGGTCAGCGTGGCGATATCGCCCAGCATCGCCTTGCGCCGATCTCCAAAGCCAGGGGCCTTGACCGCAGCGACCTTGAGCCCGCCGCGCAGCTTGTTGACCACCAGCGTGGCCAGCGCCTCGCCTTCGATATCTTCGGCGATGATCAGCAGCGGACGCCCGGTCTGGACCACCGCTTCCAGGATCGGGAGCATCGCCTGCAGGTTCGACAGCTTCTTTTCGAAGATGAGGATGTACGGGTTTTCCAGCTCGACGGTCATCTTGTCGGGGTTGGTGATGAAGTACGGGCTGAGATAGCCGCGATCGAACTGCATGCCTTCGACGACATCGAGTTCAAATTCGAGGCCCTTGGCTTCCTCGACAGTGATCACGCCTTCCTTGCCGACCTTTTCCATGGCCTCGGCGATTTTCTCGCCGATTTCCTTGTCGCCGTTGGACGAGATGATCCCGACCTGGGCGATTTCGTGGGTACCGGCGACGGGCTTGGAGCGCGCCTTGAGGTCTTCAACCACGCGGGTCACGGCCAGATCGATTCCGCGCTTGAGGTCCATCGGGTTCATACCCGCGGCAACCGCTGTCATGCCATCACGAACGATGGCCTGGGCCAGCACGGTCGCGGTGGTGGTGCCGTCACCGGCCTGATCGTTGGTCTTGCTGGCGACTTCGCGCAGCATCTGCGCGCCCATGTTCTCGAACTTGTCCTTGAGCTCGATTTCCTTGGCGACGGTGACGCCGTCCTTGGTGATGCGCGGGGCGCCGAAGCTCTTGTCGATCACCACATTCCGACCCTTGGGGCCCAGCGTGACCTTTACCGCGTCGGCGAGGATATCCACGCCCTTGAGAATGCGTTCGCGTGCATCGCGCGCAAAGCGGACTTCCTTGGCTGCCATTATCTTGTTCCTTCAAAATTTGGTGAAAACGGGAAGCGACGTTCGGATCAGGAGATCACGCCCAGCACATCCGATTCCTTCATGATCAGCAGATCTTCGCCATCGACCTTGACCTCGGTGCCCGACCACTTGCCGAACAGGATCTTGTCGCCGGCCTTGAGGTCCATCGGGGTGATCGTGCCGTTTTCGGCGCGTGCGCCCGAACCGACCGAGACGACTTCGCCCTCGCTGGGCTTTTCTTTCGCACTGTCCGGGATGATGATCCCGCCGGCGGTCTTCTCTTCGGCTTCGATGCGGCGCACCAGCACACGATCGTGCAGCGGACGGAAATTCATGGAACTCTCCCTAGCTATGTGTAATTGGGCCATACAGGATGGCGCATTGGCACTCTCACAAGGTGAGTGCCAGCGGGGCGCATATGGGAGTGTCCCCAGCTAACGTCAAGCAGCCTAAAGTCTTTCTGATTTAGATTGAGGCATATCCGGCTATCCGGATGTCGTGGAAACATTCGCTTGGACGGACGCGATCGAGGCTTTCCGAAACGACCGCCAAATTACCCGGCTCAAGCGAAACCCCGCATCCGCCATGCCTGCTCCCAGCGAACGCTCGTTGAAGCGCTCACATCCAGCATCCGCGCAGCCGCATGCTCCGACATGCCCCGATCCAGTGCTCGGTAAACACGGCCTCGCAAATCCCGCCATAAGGGCCTTCTCTCCAGTGGCGAGCTTGGTTCTTCGATCAGCGCGCTGGGGCTTCCCCGGGGTTTCGCCCAACTGCGGAGAGACCTTAAGTCGTGGAGTCGAGATCCAGCCCGGCCTTGCCACGCGCAGGCGTATGGCTGGGTGCGTGCGGCGGTTCGACCGCGATCGGTTCGGGCTTTTCGAGCATGCCCTCCCACTTCGTGATCACGCTGGTCGCCACCGCATTGCCGACGATGTTGGTCGCCGATCGGCCCATGTCGAGGAACTGGTCGATCCCGAGGATCAGCGCGATGCCCTCGACCGGCAGCCCGAACTGGCTGAGCGTCGCGGCGATCACCACCAGGCTGGCGCGCGGCACCCCGGCGATGCCTTTGCTGGTTATCATCAGTGTGAGCAGCATCAGGATCTGCTGGGTCCACGACAGCTCGATCCCATAAGCCTGCGCGATGAAGATCGTCGCGAAGCTCATGTACATCATCGAACCGTCGAGGTTGAACGAATAGCCCAGCGGCAGGACGAAGCCGCTTAATCGCCGCGGCACCCCGAAGCGGTCGAGCTGCTCGAACAATTTGGGCAGTCCGGCTTCCGAACTTGCGGTCGAAAAGGTCAGCAGCAGCGGCTCGCGGATATAGCGGATCAGGGTGAAGATGCGCCTGCCCAAAAACAGCCCACCGATCGTCAGCAGGATCGCCCACAGCAGCGCCAACCCGAAATAGAACTCGCCGATCAGGACCCCATACGTGACGACGATCCCAAGCCCCTTGGTGGCGACCACCGCGCCAATCGCCCCGAACACCGCGAACGGAGCAAAGCGCATCACGTAGTTGGTGATCTGGAGCATCAGCTCGGCCAGCGCCTCGGCGCCGCGGACGAGCACCGCAGCCTTGGGACCCAGCGCCGAAAGCGCGACGCCGGCAAACAGCGAAAACACCAGGATCTGGAGGATGTTGTTCGTCGCCATCGCGTCGAACGCGCTGGACGGAAAAATTTCCAGCACGAAATGGCGTAAGGTGAAGTCCTTGGTCGCCAGTTCGCCAAGATCGGCGGTGGGCTTGAGGGCTAGGCCCACGCCGGGCTTGAACAGGTTGACCAGCAGCAGGCCAAGGCTCAGCGACAGCAGGCTGGCGGTGATGAACCACGCCAGCGCGCGGGTGCCGATCCGGCCAAGTTCTGCGGCATCGCCCATCCCCGCGATCCCCGCGACGATCGTTGCCAGCACCAGCGGGGCGATAATCATCTTGATCAGCTTGAGGAACACGTCGGGCAGCAGCTTGAGATAATCGGCCCACTGCGCCAGCGCGGGATCGCCCTGCGGATAAGTGCCGTGCAGCAGCGCGCCGACAATCAGCCCCAGCGCCATGCCGATCAGGATGTAAAGGGTCAGTCGCTTGGCCATTGGTGCTCCCCGGCGGTTGCGGGCGAGAGTAACGATGTTTCACGGCAGGGCAATGTGGGTGCGTGTGCTTCGACAGGCTCAGCATGAGCGGGCGGTGTTGGCGGGTGCTAAAAAAAGACCCGCTCAGCCTGAGTCTGTCGATGGCACGGGCACCGACCTTAGCCGCACTGCGCCCGATGCAGCAGCTTTTGATCAGCCAGAACCAGCGCCATCATCGCCTCGACCACCGGAGTGCCGCGAATGCCGACGCAGGGATCGTGGCGGCCCTTGGTCATGATTTCGGTGGCCTGGCCGTCGCGATCGATCGTCTCGACCGGGGTCAGGATCGAGCTGGTCGGCTTGAACGCCACGCGCACTACCACCGGCTGCCCGGTGCTGATGCCGCCCGCTATGCCGCCTGCGTGGTTGGCGAGAAAGTCCGGACCGTCTGCGCCAGGTCGCATCGGATCGGCTTTGTCCTCGCCGCGCAGGCGGGCGACCGCAAAGCCATCGCCGATCTCGACCGCCTTGACCGCATTAATCCCCATCATAGCATGCGCCAATTCGGCGTCGAGCTTGGCGTAGAGCGGCGCGCCCCAGCCTGCAGGCACTCCGCTGGCGACGCATTCGACCACCGCGCCCAGCGACGATCCGGCTTTGCGTGCGTCATCGACCAGCGCCTCCCACCGCGCCGCGGCGGCAGCGTCGGCGCAGAAAAACGGGTTGTGCGCGATTTCGCTCGCGTCGAACGTCTCGGCGCGGTCGCCGCCGATCTCGATCACGTGCGCGACGATGGTCACTTCGGGGATCACCAGCCGCGCCACCGCGCCCGCCGCAACGCGCGCCGCAGTCTCGCGCGCAGACGAACGGCCACCGCCACGATAATCCCTAAAGCCGTACTTGGCGTCGTAGGCATAATCGGCGTGGCCGGGCCGATAGGCCTTGGCGACTTCGGAATAGTCCTTGCTGCGCTGGTCGACGTTCTCGATCATCAGGCTGATCGGGGTGCCGGTGGTACGCCCTTCGAACACCCCCGACAGGATCCGCACCGCGTCGGGTTCCTGCCGCTGGGTGGTGTACTTCGATTGTCCCGGCCGCCGCGCGTCGAGGAAAGGCTGGATGTCCGCCTCGGATAACGCCAGCCCCGGCGGGCAGCCATCGACCACCGCGCCCAGCGCCGGCCCGTGGCTTTCGCCCCAGGTGGTAAAGCGGAACACGTGGCCAAAAGTGTTTAAGCTCATGCCGCGCCTTTTGGCGGTTCATGGCGAATTGTCCAGCCGCCCCGCTGCGGGTAGGAGCCCCGTCATGTTCCTCGTCGTCTTCCGCAACCGCAAGCGCGGCGATATCGATGTCGCCGCATACGACACCGAATCCGAGCGGATGGAGTCGCTCGCGCGCGAACAACCCGGCTACCAGTCCTTCAAAAGCTATGTCGCCGACGACGGCGAATTCATCGCGCTGAGCGAATGGGACGACGAGGCTTCGGCGCGCGGCTGGGGCCGGGTGGCCGAGCACTCCGTCGCGCAGGCCAACGGGCGCGAGCTGTACTACGCCAGCTACACGCTGTTCGCCTGTTCCGATCCGCGCATCCACCGTTTCGAAAGGCGCGGCTCGTGAGCATCACAGTCTATGGCATCCCCAACTGCGACACGGTCAAAAAGGCCCGCGGCTGGCTTGATGGGCTGGGGCTCGAATACCGCTTCCACGACTACAAGAAGGCGGGAATCGAGCCGGACAAGCTTCGCGCATGGGTCGATGCGCGGGACTGGGAAGCGATCCTGAACCGCAATGGGACAACCTTCCGCAAGCTGCCCGAAGCCGAACGCAGCCATCTCGATGCCGCCAAGGCGATCCGACTGATGGGTGCCAACACCTCGGCGATCAAACGACCGGTGCTCGAGTACGATCACGAGGATGGTGCGGGCCTGCTGGTGGGGTTTGACCCACAGCAATGGTTGACCGCGCTGGGAGCCCGCTGACCTGAAATCCCGCTTCACCCGCGAGAACTTGCCCGCTATTGCGGCGCGGTGACGCCTGCGACGATCGAACTCATCGAATATGCCGCGGCTGCGCTCGGGCTCGTCAACATCGCGCTGCTGGTGTTCCGCAGCGTGTGGAACTTCCCGTTCGGGATGGCGATGGTCGCGCTCTACATCCTCGTGTTCTATGAGGAGCGGCTCTACGCCGAGGCGGGCCTCCAGGTGTTCTTCTTCGTTGCCCAGGCGTGGGGCTGGTGGCTGTGGGCGCGCGCCGAGGGCGGGGACGAGAGCGAATCGGGGCAGGTCCCGGTGCGCTGGCTCGACAACCCCAGCCGCGCGGTGTGGCTGGTGGTCACCGCGGCACTCAGCATCAACCTGGGCTGGGCAATGCACCGCTTTACCGACGCGGTGATGCCCTATGCCGATTCGGCAATCGCCGGAGCGAGCGTGGCGGCGCAGGTCCTGCTCGGATTCCGGCGGATCGAGAACTGGCTGTTGTGGATCGTGATCGATATCGCCTCGATCGCGCTGTACATCAATCGCGGACTCTATCCGACCGCGGGGCTTTATGGCGGGTTCCTGGTGATGAGCCTGTTCGGGCTCAAGGAATGGGTCGAAGCGGCCCGGCGCGAGCCGGCGCCAAATGGCTTTGAGGCTTGATCCGGGTCTGCTTCCACGGCGCGGAAAGCACCGGCAAGTCGGTTCTCGCGCACAAGCTGGCGGCAGAACGCGGTTGTCCGATGGCAGCAGAATACGGCCGCGAATACTGCGAGGCGCGCGGCACCGACCTGAAGATGGCCGATCTGCTGGCGATCGCGCAGGGTCAGGACGCGGCAATGCGTGCGGCCTGCGCCGAAACCCCGCCGCTGGTCCTGCTCGATACCGATCAGCTGATGACCGCCGCGTGGGCGGCGATGCTGTTCGGCGAGGTGCCCCCCGCGCTGCTCGAGTACCCCAAAGCCGAACGCTATCTGCTGTTCGCTCCCGACGTGCCGTGGATCGCCGATGGCACGCGCTTTTTCGGAACCGCCGAATCGCGGGCTCGGTTTGCGGCACTGGCCGAGGATATGCTGGTCCGTGCGGGGGTGCCGTTCACGCGCATCGGTGGAGACTGGAGCAATCGCGAACACGCCGTTCGGGCATTCTTGAGCGGACTTTAACGCCCGCGCATCCGCGACCACGCGGCACGCCAGCCATGAGGCTTTTCGGGCATGTCGAGCGTCTGCCCGGTGGTTTCCAGCAGATAGCGCGCCATCAGCAGCGCCTGGTTGCGGGTCATCAGGAGGTGGTGGGCATCGATCCGGCCTTCGCGTAAATCGACCTGTGTTTGCGCGCTCTGCACGCGCAGGTTGATCCCGCTGCCGCACGGCGAATGGCTCCACCCGATCAGCACCCCATAGGTTTCGGGCTGCTGCGCCTGCGCAGGTACGTCTATCCGGCTGTGCTGTCCCATCACGCACTCTCCCCGCTGGCAAGCAACCATTGGCAGCGCGTGGCGTCAAGCTGTCAGTTAACAGCGTCTCCTATTGCCACACCGATCATGCGGCCGCGATCAGCTGGGCCACCGCGCGGGCCAGGTCGTCGCCGAAGCACGGCTTGGACAAATAGGGCAGCGCGCTGAACGCCTCGAGGTCGGCATAGCCCGACAGCAGCAGGATCGGCAGTGCGGGGCGGTCTGCGCGGATGCGGTGCGCCAGTTCAACCCCGTTGAGCCCCGGCATGAGATAGTCCGTCACCACGCAATCGAAGCGTTCGAAAGGTGCGAAAGCCAGCGCGGACTCTGCCGAATCCGCCTCATCGACCTCATAGCCTTCGTCGCGTAGCAATTCGGCGGTGCCCAGGCGGACCAGCGGTTCATCGTCAACCACCAGGATGTGGCCCCTGCGGGGTGAATCCGGAGTGGCCGCAGAAGGCGCTATCGGGGCCGACGCGCGCCGCGCCACCGGCAGGCACAACGTAACCGTCGTTCCGCCGCCGGGTCGGCTTGTAATATGCATCGACCCGCCGAGCTGCGCCGTCAGCCCTTCGACCATCGAAAGCCCCAGTCCGGTACCTTTGCCCACGCCCTTGCTCGAGAAGAACGGTTCGGTGGCACGCGCCAGCGTCGCATCGTCCATCCCGATGCCTTCGTCGCGGACCGCAAGCTCAATGAACGCCGCGCCCGAAGGCGCCACGACATGCTCTGCCGAAACCCGCAGCCGCCCGCCATCGGGCATCGCGTCACGCGCGTTGACCGCCAGATTGAGGATCGCCATTTCGAGCTGGTTGGCATCGACCATCACCGGATCGAGCCCCGACGCCACCAGGATCGACAGCTCGATTTGCGGGCCGAGGGTGGAAGAGAGCAGCCCGCGCAATTCTTCGATCAGCGGGGCCAGCGCCACGGCCTTGACCTGAAGCGGCTGGCGGCGGGCGAAGGCCAGCAGGCGCTGGACCAGGACTTTGGCGCGCTCGGCGGATTGCAGCGCGCCATCGATCAGCCGGTGCTCGCGCTCGCCGCCCACGCCGCGGCGGCGCAGGATGTCGAGTCCACCGATGATCGGGCTGAGCAGGTTGTTGAAATCGTGCGCGACCCCGCCGGTAAGCTGGCCGATCGCTTCCAGCTTCTGGGCCTGGCGCAGTGCTTCCTGCGCGGCGAACAGCTCGTCCTGGCGGACGCGCTCCTGGGTCACGTCGCGGCCGTTGATATAGGCCAGCCCGGCTTCGGGGGTCGCATTCCAGACGAACTGGCGGACGGCGCCGTCGCGGGTTACCAGCCGGGCATCTATCTCGGTAATCCGCTCGCGACGGCCGCGGCGGATAATCGCGGCAAGCGCCGGTCGGTCGTCAGGATGGAGGAAGCGGGCGAGCCGTTGGCCGATAACCTCATCGGGCGCATAACCGGTGAATTCGGCGACGATCGGGTTGACCGAAACGATCCGCAGCCGGGTGTCGAGCACCAGCAGCAGGTCGCGGCTCAGCCGCCACATGGCGTCGCGTTCGCGGGTGCGCTCGGCGATCCGGCTTTCGAGGGTACGGTTGAGCTGTTCGAGCCGTTCCTGCGCGTCGCGCCGGGTGGTGATGTCGCGCAAAGTGCCGATGGTCCGCACCACCCGGCCCTCTGGCCCACGCAGCATCACCCCGCGGGAGGCGACCCAGCGCACCGCGCCATCGGGCCGGACGATGCGGTATTCCATGTCGAAATCCGCGCCATCGACCATTCGCTCACCGATGCGCCGGATCAGCTCCGCGCGATCGGCGAGATAAACCGCGGCGAAGCGCTGTTCGAGCGAGATGTTGTCGCCGCGATCGACCCCCAGGATCGCCTGGGCCTGCTGCGACCAGCTTCCCAGCCCCCGCGGCAGGTCCCAGTCCCACGTCCCGATCCCGGCGCTTTCGGTGGCGATGCGGACGCGTTCCTCAGCTTCGCGCAAATTTTGCTCGACGAGCTTACGATCGGTGATGTCGTTGATCGTACCGACCGTCCGTTCCGTCCGGCCGCCAGGTCCGCGCAGTCCGATCCCGCGCGCAATGACCCATCGAACTTCTCCGTCAGGACGCACGACGCGGTATTCGATCGCAAATTCGCGGTTGGCGGCCACCGCCCGGTTAGTCTGGTCAAGAACGGTTTCCAGATCGTCCGCGTGAATGATCGCGGAAAAGTCATCGACCGAAATCACCTCGTCAGGGCTCACCCCGATGATCCGGCGGGTCTCGTCCGACCAGTTGGCGTGGCGGTCGATCAGGTCCCATTCCCAGATTCCCGTGCCGGTACCTTCGGTTGCCAGCCGCAGCCGCTGTTCGGTCGTGCGCAGCTGGTGCTCCGCCTCGCGGGTTTCGGTCAGGTCGAAGACCACGCCGATGAACCCGTTGTGGCCCCCTTGAGCGTCGAACGAAGGTTGCGATATCGAGTGCAGCCACCGCCACTGGCCGTCGCCACGACGATAGCGGGCATCGAGCGCGAAAGCTTTGAGGCTGGCCTCGCCGGCGATCGATTCGGCAACGATCCGGTCGTGGTCGTCGGGGTGGAGGATCGTTCGCCAGTCGAACGAAAGCGCCTGTTCGTAGTCAACGCCGATAAAGTCGAGGTACGCGCGATTGACGAAACGCCGCGCCCGATCGAGCCCGGTAAGCCACATCGGCACCGGTGCGGAATCGGCAATCAGCCGGAATTCATCGGGTGCAGTAACGTGCGTAATGGCGCAGTCCCTCGACCTTGGCCGGCGAGACCCCCATCTCCCAAACCTTGTTTGCGTCGAAAAGGTTAGCGATTCAAGCGTCTGCTAGTCGCAAAGTCAGGCAGCGAGACGATAGGGCTCGATTTCGCCGCCCAGATACAGCGTTTTGGCCTTGGCCCGGCTCAGTTTGCCCGAGCTGGTACGCGGCAAGCTGCGCGGGGGAACCAGTTCGACCACGCAGTTCATCCCGGTGATCGAGCGGACCTTGTCGCGGATCTGTTCGCGCAGGCGGACGCGTTCTTCGGGATCGCTAACCCGGCAGTGGACCAGCACCGCGGGCACTTCCTCGCCGCTATCGGATTCGACCGCGAATGCGGCAATGTCGCCCTGGTGGAACCCTGGAAGCTGTTCGACCGCCCACTCGATGTCCTGCGGCCAGTGGTTTTTACCGTTGATGATGATCATGTCCTTCGCCCGCCCGACGATAAACAGGTAGCCCTCGACCAGATAACCCATGTCGCCGGTATCGAGCCAGCCATCGACGAGCGCTTCGGCGGTGGAATCGGGATCGCGGAAATAGCTGTGCATCACGCTGGGGCCGCGGCACCAGACTTTGCCGATGTGATGATCGGGCAGTGCCGCGCCGGTTTCGCCGCGGATCGCGAGTTCCATGTCGAGTACCGGCTTTCCGCAGTTGACGATCGCCCGATAGCGGGCGGGGCGCGCAAGGTCGCGCGGGCGGCCCGAAAGGCGCTCTTCCTCGACGAGCTCGACCCGGATGCCTTCGCCTGGCGGCATCACGGTAACCGCCAGGGTGGCTTCGGCCAGGCCATAGCTGGGCAGGAAAGCCTGCGCCCTGAACCCGGCTTCGGCAAACGCGTTGACGAAGCTTTGCATCACGTCGGGGCGGATCATGTCGGCGCCGTTGCCCGCCACCCGCCAGCGCGCCAGATCGAGGCGATCGGAAACGTGGCTCTGGCTGGAAATCCGCCGCGCGCAGATGTCATAGCCGAAAGTCGGCGAATAGCTGAGCGTGGTGCCGGGGTTGCGGCTGATCAGATCGAGCCACGCGAGCGGGCGGCGCGCGAAATCCTCGGTCTTGAGATAATCGGTCGAAACCTGGTTGGCGATCGGCGAGAGCAGGCAGCCGACCAGCCCCATGTCGTGATACCACGGCAGCCACGAGACGCAGCGATCGCCGTCGGTCACTTCCATCCCGACCGAATGCCCGCGCAAGTTGTTGAGCAACGCGCGGTGGTTGACCGCAACCCCGTGAGGAAAGCGGGTCGATCCGCTCGAATACTGGAGGTAGCAAATGTCTTCGGGGTCCGCAGGGGCCAGCGCACACGCAGGCGCCGGGGCGGCGTAAAAATCCGCGTAGGACTGCGCGCGGACGCCATGCCGCGCGGCGGCGGCTTCGGCCATAGTCGCGATCTCTTCGGGGTAGAGCAGCACCACCGGATCGCTCGAGCCGAGCTGGACCGCGATCTGATCTATATAGCTGTCCTTGCCGCCAAAGCTTGTCGGCAACGGTAGCGGCACCGGCCAGGCGCCTGCCAACACCGCGCCGCAGAACAGCGCGGCGAACTCGGGTCCGGTCTCGGCAATCAGCGCGACACGGTCACCTTTGGCAATCCCCGCCGCGATCAGCCTGAACGCCGCCGCCTGCGCTTCGTCGCGCAGTTCGGCATAGGGATAGGCGCGGGTCAGGTTGCCACGCGGATCGTGGAAATTGAGCCCCTTGGCACTGCGCGCGGCATAATCGAGCGCCTCGCCAAAAGTGGCGAAGTCCGAAAAGCGGCGCGGCAACCCGCAATCATTAGGGGTTGGCGCCAGCGCCGGTTTGGCGAGGGTAGCGGTCTCGTCCATGAACTTTTCCAAATACCCGTTATTTATCCAAGACTTGGTCTTACGAACTGCGCCGCTTCGACTGAACCCCGGATGACGTGGTCACCCTGCTTCGCCCTCAACGAAACAGGGATCGGGGTTTTTCTTTCGCGGTGGAGTGTGGCACGAATATGGCGCTGTCATGCGGCCACCTCGCACCCCCCGCCCCGCGCGCGCCCCGCGGATCGTTCGCCCGCTCGATCCGGCGCGGCTGAACGAATTGGCGCTCGCCTATGTCGCACGCTTTGCGACGAGCACGGGCAAGCTCAGCCAGTATCTGCGGCGCAAGCTGCGCGAGCGCGGCTGGGAGGCGACGGCCGAACCCGATCTGGCGGCGCTGATCGCGCGTTTCACAGCGGCCGGCTATGTCGATGATGCCGGGTTCGCGCGCGGCCGCGCCTCGGGCCTGCGCCGTCGCGGATTTGGCGATCGGCGGATCGAGCAGACTTTGCGCGGCGCGGGGATCAGCGACGATGACCGTGCGGCGGCGCGCGGAGATGAGGCGCAGGCGCGCCGCGCGGCGCTGGTCCTGGCGCGCAAGCGCGGGTTCGGGCCGTTCGGAGCCGAACGCCCCGATCCCGCAAAGCGCCAGAAGCAGTTCGCCGCGATGCTTCGCGCCGGTCACCCCCTCGACAGCGTGCGCTTTTTGATCGATGCACCCAGTGAGGCCGACGCGCTCGAATGGGTCGATGAAGCGACTGGAGATACTTCCCAATGAGCGTTCGCGCCGTCCTGTTCGCCGTTCTGGCCACCCTGGCGGCGTGTTCGCCGATGACCGCCGACGCGGGTCAGAAGACCGCCGCTGCTGCGCCCGCACGCCACCCCGAATCGGGGCTGGAGGTCGTTTCCCTCTCGATCGCTTCCGCCAACGGCCGTCACGCATTCCGCGTCGAGGTCGCGCGTTCCGAGCCCGAGCAAGCCAAGGGTCTGATGTTCCGCACCGCGATGGGCGCGAACGATGGGATGATCTTTCCGATGGAGCCCGCACGCCAGGCCAGCTTCTGGATGAAGAACACCGTGATGGCGCTCGATCTGGTGTTTATCGGCCCCGACAAGCGGATCGAGAGCATCGCCGCCAACGCGGTGCCCTATTCGCTCAGCCCGATCGGGTCAAAGGGCAGTGTCTCGGCGGTGCTCGAGCTCAATGCTGGCCGCGCCGCTCAGCTTGGCCTCGCCCCGGGGGACCGGGTTGAGTGGTAGCTTGCCTCTGACGGCTTGCCTGTGATGGGGCAAATCCTCTAACGGCGGTCACGATGGGTATCCTTTCGAAATTGTTCACCTGGTGGGACGGCGCGACGATCGGCACGCTGATCGACAGTTCGTTGCGTGGCGAGAAGGTCGGCACCGATGCGCAGGGCAACGCCTATTTCCGCGCCAGGAAGCGCCACAGCGCCGAGCAGCCTTTCGGGGGCCGCGAACGGCGCTGGGTGATCTATTCGGGTGCCAACGACGCCAGCCGGGTTCCGGCCGAATGGCACGGCTGGCTCCACGGTAGCTTTGACGGCGTTCCGGAGAGCAATTTGCCCCCGGCGCGGATCTGGGAGGTGGACTATACCCCCAACGCGACGGGCACAGTGGCAGCCTATCGCCCCGCCGGTGCTCTGGAACGCGGGGGCAAGCGCGCTGCGGCGACCGGCGACTACGAAGCCTGGACCCCGGGCGACTGAGCCCGCCAGCCATGGCTTCTCCCCTCAAACCTGCATTCCTCGCGCTGCCGCTGCTCGCGCTGGCCCTGGCTGGGTGCAAGCAAGAACCTGAGCTTCCGCCCGAAGTGCGACCGACTGCAAAGCCCAAGATGCTCGGTACCGCCAAGATGGTCGATGAAAAGGGTGTGACCGCGCTCGCTGATCGCGTCGCCACGCTTGGCTTGCTCAACAAGCGCAACAACTTGACCCGCGATCTCAAGCTCAAGCCGGGCGAATCGCTGCGGATCGACAACGTGATCGTCAAGCTGGCCGCGTGCGAAAAGACCGCGCCGTGGGAGGATCCGCCCGAAACCGGCGCGTTTGTCCAGGTGTTCGTCGAGGAGCGCGCCACGGTGCGCGAGCGTCTGGCGTGGCGCAAGGTGTTCTCGGGCTGGCTGTTTCGCAATGCGCCTTCGCTCAACGTGGTCGAGCACCCGGTCTACGATGTGTGGGTCAAGGACTGCGCGATGCGCTTTCCGGGAGACGAGGCGACCCCCAAGGTGGCGGCTTCGTCGAGCAATGCGGCGAAGCCTGCGGGCAAGCCGAGCACAGCTGCTTCGCCAAGTCCGTCGCCGTCTCCGACCGCTTCACCTAGCCCGGCGACCACACCAGCCTGAGCCGCGCGCAACCGCGCAAGGTATTCCGCCTGATCGATCTCGACCGCGCCCAGCGAGGCGAGGTGAGCGGTCATGAACTGGCAATCGAGCAGTGTCGCGCCACCACGACGCAGCGCCGAAACCAACCAGGCGAGCGCCACCTTGGAGGCGTCGCGCGCCACGCTGAACATGCTCTCGCCGCAGAACACCCGGTCGAAACCGACCCCGTAAAGCCCGCCAACCAAAGCGTCTTCCTGCCAGCATTCGATCGAATGCGCCCAGCCCAACCGGTGCAACTCGCGATAGCTGGCCGCGATCCGCCCGCTTATCCAGGTCTCGCTGCGCCCCTCGCGCGATTCGGCGCAGGCTTCGATCACCGCGTCGAACGCGGCGTTGCAAGTCACGCTGAAGCGCTCGCGGCGCAACGTCCGGGCGAGCGAAGCCGATAGCCGAAAGCCGTCCAGCGGCAGGATCGCGCGCCTCCGCGGCTCGACCCAGAACACCTCGGGATCGTCGCGCGCGTCGGCCATCGGGAATATCCCGGCGCGGTACGCGCTGAGCAGCAGGTCGGAGTCGATCGGCGAGGCAGCGGGGGCGTGCATGGTGCGGTGCCCATTGTGCGCGTCTGCGGTTCGCTTGTCACCGTCGCGGTTCGCCGCTAGAGCGACGCCCGCCCGCAGGAGTGTAGCTCAGTTGGTAGAGCATCGGTCTCCAAAACCGAGGGCCCGCGGTTCGAGTCCGCGCACTCCTGCCAGCAATCGCTGATCGACGCCGCCGCCAAGCTTGGCTAGACCCCTGGCCGGGCGGCGTTTCGCGTTCTCGCGGCGCCTTTGGGGTGCGGCGATGGCGACAAGTCCCGCGAGCATGACTGGCAGGTTCCTGCGTTGGCGCGGGCCGCGCAACGCGCGCGAACGTTTGTGGCTGGCGTTGTTTGCGCTGACTGTGATGCTGGCGCTGGTGATGCCCTTTTTCGCCGATCCGGTCGATCGCCATGCGCCGCGCTCCGCGGCGGGGACGATCGACTTCACCGGATATCGCGCACTCGTTCGCCCGGTCGAGATGATCGGCGAGTGGCGCATGACCTGGCTGGGACCACAGCCGGGCCCCGCGAATGCGGTTCTCGCACACGTTCCGCAGCAGTGGGAGGGCATCCGCCTGCCTGGCGGTGCGGTGCTGCCGTCGGGCGGTCGCGCCCGCTACGACGTCGTCTTGCGCGGGCTCCACCCCGGCAGCTACGTAATCCACATGCCCTCGATGTGGGCTGGCAGCCAGATTTATCTCGACGATCGGGCGGTGTCGTCGAGCGGCACCGTCGGCAGCTCCGCGGCAACTTCACGCTATCACTTGCGTGCGCAGAACATTTCGTTCGTCACGAATGGCCGGGATGTCGCGATCGGAGTCGAACTCTCGACCTTCCACCACCGCGAAAACGGTATCCTGACCCCGCCGGTGCTGGGGCTGGCGCCCGCGATGGATGAATGGTTCGCGCTTCAATGGTCGCGCGAGACGCTTTACAATATCTCGCTGATCCTGATCGCCTCGCTGGGGATTGCGGTGTTCCTGTTCCGCCCGCAGGACCGTGCATCGCTGTTTTTTGGGCTGAGCTGCCTGTTCTTCCTGCCCAACGCGGCGATGCTGGGGTTCGACAACAGCCTCCAGATCATGTTTCCAGGCATGTCGTTCGCTTTCGCGCTGGGCCTCCAATATATCTGCGGAGTCTTTGCCGCTCTGTTCTTCTTCGCCAACGCACACGAGCTGTTTCCCGCCGAAAGCTCGAAGTTTCTAGCGCGGTTCCTGATCGGATCGTACATCCTGATCGCGCTGGTCCACGCCGTGCTGTTCGCACTCGGCGACACCCTGACCGCTTCGAAGTTGCAGCAGGCGGTCGCTTTTCCGCTAAACATCTTCACCTTGCTCTACATGGTCGCGATCGTGTTCCGCGCGGTCCTGCGCAAACGCGACGGTGCGCCGATCTTCCTGCTCGGCATGGGATTGTTCGCATTTTCGTACATCCTGGGCGCGATAGCCTGGTCGGGGATCACCACCAGCGACAAGGTAGTCGGGTTCGAATTCACCACCGTCGGCGTGGTCATCCTGCTCTACAGCCATGTGATCCTGATGGCCGAACGCTGGTCGATCTCGGTAGGTAACGCTGAACAGATCAACGACGACTTGCGCCAGTTGCTCGAGGTCAACACCGCGATCACAAGCGACTTGCAACTCGGCACGCTGCTCGACAAGATCGTGGCGGTCACCTCCAAGATCATCCACGCCGACCGCACGACGCTGTTCCTCAAGGATCCACAGTCTCCCGAACTCGAAGCGCTCGTCGCGCAAGGAGTCGAGGGCGGCAAGCTGCGGGTCGACATCGGGCGCGGGTTGGCCGGCTATGTCTATGCCACCGGCGAGACGGTCAACATCGCCGATGCCTATTCCGACGAGCGCTTCAACCGCTCGGTCGATCAGGATACCGGCTACCGCACCCGCAGCGTGCTGACCGTGCCGATCACCGCACGTGACGGGCGGCGGATCGGGGTAATGCAGGCGCTCAACCGCGAAGAGGGTGTGGGCTTCACCGCCGACGATGCTGCGCGGGTCGGCGCGTTTGGGGCGCAGGCGGCGGTGGCGATCGACAACGCCCGGCTGTTCAGCGAAGCGGTTTCGGCCAAGAGCTTCGACGAATCGATCCTGAGATCAATGTCGGGCGGGGTGATCGCCCTCGATCTCGAGTGGAAGATCACCAAGCTCAACACCGCCGCGGCGGAAATCCTCGGCGCCTCGGCGACGCTGCTCACCGGGCTCGATGCACGGGCGGTGCTGCAAAGGTTCAATCCGGGGCTGGTCGAGGAAATCGGCGCCGTTGCTGATCGCGGTGAGCCCAAACTACTTCTCGACATCGAGCTTACGACTGCGCGCGATCGGCCCTCGTCAGTCAACCTTTCGATCACCCCGCTCGAAGGCGACACCGGGCGGGTGGGCGTACTGCTGGTGATCGAGGACATTTCCGAAGGCAAGCGTCTGCAAGGAGCGATGCGCCGGTTCATGACGCAGGAAGTGGTCGATCAGGTGCTCGGTCGCCACGACGATTCGCTGTTCGGCACCGCCTGCCAGGCAAGCGTGTTGTTCGCCGATATCCGCGGCTTCACATCGATGGCCGAGGAATTGTCGGCGCGCGAGACGGTCGAAACGCTCAACGAGCTGTTCACCGAGCTTTACGAGGCGGTCTCGGGCAACGGCGGCGTGCTCGACAAGTACATCGGCGACGCGGTGATGGCGGTGTTCGGGGCGCCGCTGTCGAGCGCGCGCGATCCCGACAACGCCTTCGCCTGCGGGCTTGAGATGCTGCGGATGCTCGATACGATCAACCTGCGGCGCGCGACACGTGGAGCCGCGCCGCTCCGGTTGGGCGTTGGGATTGCCACCGGCGAGGTCGTCGCCGGCACGATCGGCAGCCCCAAGCGAATGGACTACACCGTGATCGGCGACAGCGTGAACCTGGCCGCGCGGCTCCAGGACCTGACCAAAGCCTATGGGGTAGAGATGCTGATCGACGAGACGACGGCGCGGGCAGTCGACTTCACCCAGCCGATGCGCGAGATCGACCTGATTGCGGTGCGCGGGCGCAAGCGGCCCGAGACGGTGTTCGAAGTGCTGGCGCGCGATGACGCCGATGCCGCGGGCCACGCGGCCTATGCGCACGGCCGCGCCGCGCTGGCCGAGCGGCGCTGGGACGATGCGGTGGCTGCGTTCGCCAACGCAGTCGAACGCAACCCCGGCGACCGCCCCGCGCAGCTCATGCTCGCCCGCTCGCGGACCCTGTCGCGCTCGCCCCCGCCGGGCGACTGGGACGGCGTGTGGCGCGAAGGGATGGCCACCGCGGCGGCCTAACCGCACCCTTGCCTTCCGCGCCGCACGTCTGTAATGGCGCCCCTGTCTTCCGACATCGGAGAACTCCAGCCTGTTCGCGGCACCCGGCCGCGGCGGCTTGGAGCCTATGGCGCGAGACGCGCAAACTGCGAGGAAACGTCACGCGATGGCTAAGACCAGCCCCGGTGAATTCATGCGCCAGGTCCAGGCCGAGGCGCGCAAGGTCGTCTGGCCAAGCCGTCAGGAAACCGTCACCACCGCGATCATGGTCGGGGTGATGATGGTGCTCCTCGCGGTGTTCTTCCTCGGCGTCGATTCGCTGTTCGGCTGGGTCGTCCGCCAGCTCCTTTCTCTCGCCTGATCCCAGTACGAAGGTTTCCAATGCACCGCTGGTATATCATCCACGCCTATTCCGGCTTCGAGAACAAGGTTCGCGATGCCATCCTCTCCGAAGCCGAGCGGATGGGGCTGGAGCAGCTCGTCGAGCAAGTCGAAGTCCCGACCGAGACCATCACCGAGGTCAAGCGCGGCAAGAAGGTCCAGGTCGAGCGCAAGTTCATGCCCGGCTACGTGCTGGCCAAGCTGATGCTCAGCGACGATGTCTATCACCTCGTCAAGAACACTCCCAAGGTCACCGGCTTCCTTGGCCCCAACGGCAAGCCTCAGCCGATCAGCGAGCGCGAGGCCGCACGTTATTTCGGCGCGCGCGAACAGGCCGCCGCCGAACCGCGCAAGCAGGTTCACGTCGATTACGAGATCGGCGATTCGGTCAAGGTCAACGCGGGCCCGTTCGCCAGCTTCACCGGCACCGTCGAAGAGCTCGATTTCGAAAAGAACCGGGTCAAAGTCAGCGTCTCGATCTTTGGCCGCGCGACCCCGGTCGAGCTGGCCTTCGAAGAGGTCGAGCTGGCGAAGTAGGCATCGTTGCAAATTCGCTCCGGTCGCTGTATTGGAACGCGATTCCGGCGGTTCGTCTGTCGGGAATCCATGCGGGAGGAGAACTTCGGTTCTCCGCTTGACCGCTCACTCTGAGGCCCACCGCTGAAACACGCGGCGCCAACAGGAAGAAAGGAGGCCATCTCGTGGCCAAGAAGATCGAAGGCTATATCAAGCTGCAGGTGCCTGCGGGCGCTGCCAATCCGTCACCGCCGATCGGGCCTGCGCTGGGCCAGCGCGGGGTCAACATCATGGAGTTCTGCAAGCAGTTCAATGCTGCCACGCAGGAAATCGAAAAGACCACCCCGCTCCCCACGATCATCACGGTTTATTCCGACCGTTCGTTCACGTTCGTCACCAAGACTCCGCCAGCCACGTTCCTGATCAAGAAGGCCGCTGGCCTCAAGTCGGGATCGAAAGAGCCGGGCAAGATCAGCGCGGGCCAGATCAAGCGTTCGCAGCTGTCCGAAATCGCTCAGGTGAAGATGGCGGATCTCAACGCTCACGACATCGAAGCGGCAACCAAGATCATCGAAGGC
>JANMQW010000385.1:0-7071 GCA_031370725.1 Novosphingobium sp. | reverse complement strand
CTGGTGTTCTGCGCCAACCAGCCGCACGCGCTGCTGGTGCGCGACCTGATCAACCAGATGAAGACAAGCAGCGATCCGAACTACTGCGTGCGGGTGACAGCAGACGACGGCGAACGCGGCGAGCAATGGCTGCGCACCTTTCAGGACAATGAAAAGACCATTCCGACGATCCTGACCACCTCGCAAAAGCTTTCCACCGGGGTGGACGCGCGCAACATCCGCAACATCGTGCTGATGCGCCCGGTCACCAACATGATCGAATTCAAACAGATCATCGGGCGCGGCACCCGCCTGTTCGACGGCAAGGACTATTTCACGATCTACGATTTCGTGAAGGCCTATGAGCTGTTCAACGATCCCGAATGGGATGGCGAGCCGATCGATCCCGGCCCGCCGGGCGATCCGCGCGGCAAGGCGGAACCAGGGCCGGGACCGGGCGAACCGGACCCGCCAACCGGCGAACCCGATCCGCCCAAGCAGCGGCTGGTAATCACGCTGGCGGACGGCAAGGAGCGCACCTTCCAGCATATGAGCGCGTCCACCTTCTGGGATGCGTCGGGCAAGCCGATTTCAGCCGCACAATTCGTCGAGAACCTGTTCGGCAAGCTGCCCGAACTGTTCCGCGACGAAGCCGAGCTGCGTAAAATCTGGAGCGAACCGGAAACCCGCGCGGCGCTGGTCGCCGGTCTGGCGGAGCGCGGGTTCGATGGCGAGCAGCTTGCGCAAGTGCGGACAATGATCGACGCCGACGAATCGGACCTGTTCGACGTGTTGAACTACATCGCGCACACCAGGCACCCGCTGAAGCGATCCGAGCGGGCAGGCGCACACCGCGCCAGCATCCTGTCGCGCTACGATCCCAAGCAACAGGCTTTCCTTGATTTCGTGCTGTCGCAGTATGTGGCGGAAGGCGAAGCCGAGCTGGGCATGGACAAGCTGCCCGACTTGCTCGACCTGAAATACGGCTCTCCAAGCGACGCGGTGCGCGAACTTGGCAGCGTGGCCGAGATCAGAAGCACGTTCCGGGGTTTCCAGCGCCAGCTTTACGATCCGGCTGAGGGCGAAAAAGATCGCCTCTGATCGGGCGCGAATCCGGCGTCCCAACACCGCTTATTAGGGAAGCATTGGGGAAACCGCCCGCCACGCTTCCCTAAGTCCTTGAAAACGATGGTGACCCCTACGGGAATCGAACCCGTGTTTCAGCCGTGAGAGGGCCGCGTCCTAACCGCTAGACGAAGGGGCCGGGTACCATCGTTTGTTTCGCCGCCATGTCGCTGCATCCGCGCGCGCCGTCAAGCGCGACGCAGGATGGTGACCCCAACGGGAATCGAACCCGTGTTTCAGCCGTGAAAGGGCCGCGTCCTAACCGCTAGACGATGGGGCCTTGAAGCACATGGTGCCGCCAAGGCCCGCGCATTTAGGGGAGGGGTGGGGAGCGGTCAAGTGCGAGAATGGCACACGGCCTGAAGCTTGTTGCCATCGGGATCACGGACGTAGGCGCCGTAATAGTTGGGGTGGTAGTGCGGGCGCAATCCGGGCGCGCCATCGTCGCAGCCGCCGTGGGCCAGCGCGGCGGCATGGAAGGCATCGACTGCCGCTCGAGTGGCGACCAGATAAGCGATGTGGACAACGTTGCCTGGTGTTGCGGGCGCGCCATCGAAGGTAGGACCGACGAAAGTCTTGGTTCCGGCGGGCATCCCGAATGCGATCCCGCCCTCGTGTTCGAACAACACCGGGTGACCGAGCATCTCCATCACCGCGATCCAGAACGGGCGCGCCAATGGCCAGTCCCGGGTGCCGAGCGTGATGTGACTGAACATTGCGCTTCTCCCCTTAATCCGCCCAGGCGGCATCCTCGACGTGGAGTTCGGCTGCTGGTCTGCTGCCCCAATCGTCGATCTTGGGGCGCCCGGCCAGCCAGAAGCGCCGCCCCTTGCTGCCGTGGAGAAGTGCCTGGCCCATCTCCGATTCGACCGCGCGAAAAGCGATCGCCTTAAACGAGCCTCCATCGAGGCCGCCGACGATCATCCGCAGGTGGTTGGTACCGACGATATCTGCCTTGATCATCCGCAACGGACCCAGCGCAATCCGCGGTCCCGGCCACCCCATGCCGAACGGCCCCGCAGCATCAAGCGCACTTACCAGATCGGGGGTCAGCCCGCCGGGAGCCAGGCTGAGATCGACGAGCATGGTTTCCCCCGTGCGCGCGCCGGATACCGCCGTGGAAAGTCGCGCATCGAGCCAGTCAGCCAACTGCGCGACTGCATCCGCGCGAATAGTGAGCCCCGCGGCCATCGCGTGCCCCCCGCCGGCCTCGAGCAGCCCGGCATCGCGCGCGGCGATGATCGCGGCACCCAGATCTACCCCGGCAATCGATCGGCCCGAGCCTTTGCCAAGTAGCTGGCCCTTGACGGTTCCATCAGTGTGGTCGAGTGCGATGACCAGCGTCGGCTTGCCGGTCTTTTCCTTGATCCGCCCGGCGACGATCCCGATTACCCCAGGGTGCCAGCCACGCCCCGAGACGACAACCACTGCGCGGTTGTGCTGCCCGGCGAGTTGCTCCTCCGCCGCCTCCTGCACCGCCGCCTCGATCCCGCGACGCTCGTCGTTGAGGCGTGATAGCTGCGCGGCAATGTCGCGTGCTTCATCGGCATCGCGCGTGGTCAGCAGCCGCACGCCCAAGGTCGCCTCGCCGACGCGGCCCCCGGCGTTGACCCGCGGCCCCAGCGCGAAGCCGAGATCGCTGCACGTCGGCGCCCGGTTCAGCCGCGATGCGTCGATCAGCGCGGCCATCCCGATGTTGTCGCGCCGCGCCATCACCTTGAGCCCTTGCGCGACCATCGCCCGGTTGAGCCCGTGGAGTGCAGCGACATCGGCGACGGTCCCCAGCGCCACCAGATCGAGCAGCGCGAACAGGTCAGGCTCGGCGCGTCCGACGAAATAGTCCTGCGCGCGCAAGGTGCGGACCAGCGCGATCGCTAACAGGAACGCGACGCCAACCGCGGCGAGATGGCCGTAGGTGGAGCCCTCGTCGCTTTCGTCGAGCCGGTTGGGGTTCACCAGCGCAATCGTTTGGGGCAGCTGCGTCGAACATTTGTGATGATCGACCACGATCACCTCGACCCCAGCGTCGTGCGCGGCGGCCAGCGCGTCGTGCGCCATCGCCCCGCAATCGACGGTGACGACCAGCGTGCTGCCTTCGGCGCCCAGCTTGACCAGCGCATCGCCCGAGGGGCCATAGCCTTCGAGCAGGCGGTCGGGGATGTAGTATCCCGCCTCCAACCCAAGATCGCGCAACACCCGGATCAGCAGCGCTGCACTTGTCGCACCATCGACATCGTAGTCGCCATAGATGGTTATCTGCTCGCCTGAAGTCACCGCCCGCGCCAAGCGTTCGGCGGCGACATCCATGTCGCGCAGTAGCGACGGATCGGGCAAGAATGCGCGCAAGGTCGGGGCTTTGTGCCGCGCCAGGTCATCGCGTGGTACACCTCGGGCAAGCAACAACTGCGTGACCAAATCGTCGAGCCCACCTGCGCTGGGCGCGCCGTCGATGGCATCGCCCCCAAAATTGCCCCCGACCTCGCCATTGCCGCCGCGCCAGCGCCACGCGCGCCCGCTCAGCGAGCGGCCAATTCCGAGCACATCGACCATTGTTGCTCGCTATCTCACCACCAGCGGGCAGGGAAGGGGCTCGCGCAGCGATTGACAACGGGGCAGTGGAAATGCTCCCCCGCCAGACGATGTTGCTGATCATCTGGCATTCGCGCACCGGCGCTTCGCAGGCGATGGCCGAGGCCGCCTGGCAAGGTGCGCGCGACGAAGGGGAAGCCCGGCTGCTGGCGGCGGAGGACAGCGGTCCTGCCAATATGCTCGCGGCGCGGGGCTACATCTTCGCCTGCCCGGAAAACCTTGCGACGATGAGTGGCGCGATGAAGGAGTTCTTCGACCGCTGCTATTACCCGCTGCTCGGCCGGATCGAGGGACGCGCCTACGCCACGCTAATCGCGGCGGGCAGCGATGGCAGCGGCGCTCAGCGCCAGATCGATCGGATCGCAACCGGCTGGCGCCTGCGCCGGGTTTGCGAGCCGGTGATCGTCGATACCGCCGCACAGACCCCCGCTGCGATCCTCGCGCCCAAGACCATTACCGCTGCCGATCTCGAACGCTGCCACGCGCTCGGCCAGGCCCTTGGCGCCGGGCTCGCAATGGGCGCTTTCTGACAACTTCGTCCGAAGCGGAGACAATGCGCGCGGCAGGACTCGACGCAAGGCGCGCAATCGTGCCAATCAGGCGCGGAACGCCGAGGGGCCGGGGGGCGCAAAGCCAGCACCGTGGATGATGACTCGCCAATTCCCGAGCAAGCGGTGCTCGGCGTGCTCTATGCACCCGGTCGGCGGCCGTCGATCAAAGCCGTGCGTCTTGCAGGCGAGGCATCGGGGGCGTTTGCGGTGACCTTCGATCCCGGCGAAGACGCAGGGTGGGCGGAAATGCTCATAACCGGGCTGACCTTCGACGTGGCGGGACTGGCACCAGAAGCGGGGGAAGCAACCCCGGCCATCGCCCATCGCTTCGGTCTTGCCGCAGATTGCACGGGCGCGGGGCTGGAAGCGGTGGTCATAAGCCCCGGAGCCCACCTGGCGGGCGCGGCAGCAATGCTGCCGGTGGTGCGTGCCTGCGTGGCGCTGGGCGCCGCGCTGGCAACGCACACGGGCGCTGCGGCGGTCGTGTGGATCCCCGCCCGTACGGCAATGGCCCCGGACTATTTCGCGGCGACAATCGCCGACTGGCTGGGCGGCGGCGCCTTTCCCGCGCTCGGGCTAACCGCGCTGGTGCCGGGCGATTCGGGAATGACGAGCGAAGGTCTGGCATTCTTTACCGGGCAGGAACTGGAAGTTGCGGGCAGCGACCTTGCGCATGCAGGACGGATTGCGGTCCGCATGGTTCACACGTTGGTGAGCCACGGCGCGCTGGTCGCGCCGACCCGACTGGCCGGACCTGAAGGGGAGTCCTTGCTGGCAGAGCCTTCGGGCGATGGCAGCAGGGTTCGCGTGACGCTTCAGCAATGAAGCCGACGCTGTCCGGAAGTGGCGGGCGGGGGTGCCGGGGATGACCGGGCAGGGTCGCAACCGGCGTTATCGCAACCAAGTTCCTCCGCTCCCGTTCGGCGCAGTCAACCGGGCCGGGGGAGCAGGTTATGTCGCTGGTCTCCAGCGGCATCATCTGCTGCCCCGGGTTCTGGTGAGTCAACGCTGCTTCGTCCGGCTGATCGAAGCGCTGGGCCTACGCGCCGGGTTCGACGATTTCCGCCGCAACGGGATGTTGCTCCCTGCCACCGAAGACGCCGCTGTACGGATGGGCTTGCCGCTCCATCGCGGGCCGCACCGGGCTTACTCGGAGATGGTCGGGGAAAGGTTGGGCGGGATCGAGGCGGGCTGGGTTGCCACTCGACGTAGTGATCGCGATGCAGCCGGGATTGCCGCGCTGTCCGCGCTCACCCAGCTTCAGGCTGACTTACGGCGCAGCTTGCTCGATCCCCAGCGCACCGTCCGGCTCAATCGCAACGATCCGCTTGGCAGGGGGACCGACTTCACCCGGATCGATGCGATGGCCGAAACGCTGTGGGGCGCGACTCAGTGTGCGAATGGCGCGGTATTGACGGACAGCGCGGCAATCGCGGCGTGATATTCGGATTCAAGCTTGTCGACCCTCTGGGCCACTGACTCGATCTCCGTTACCATCCCGATTCCCTGGCCCGAACCCCAGATATCCTTCCACGCCTTGGCTTCGGTGTTGCCGCCCGACCCGAAGTTCATCTTGCTGGGATCGCTGACCGGCAGGTTTTCGGGATCGAGCCCGGCGTTGATGATCGACGAACGCAAATAGTTGCCGTGGATGCCGGTGAACAGGTTGGTGTAAACAATCCCCGCAGCATCACCCTCGACGATGCCCTGCTTGTAGCCTTCGGTGGCGTTAGCCTCGTGCGTCGCGATCCACGGCGTGCCGATGTACGCGAAATCCGCGCCTAGCGCCTGCGCGGCGAGGATCGAGCGCCCGTGTGCGATCGCGCCCGACAGCGCGATCAGCCCATCGAACCACGTCCGCAATTCGGCCGTAAACGCAAACGGCGAGAGACCGCCTGCGTGCCCGCCGGCGCCCGCGGCGACCGGGATCAGACCGTCGGCGCCCTTTTCGATCGCCTTGCGCGCGAAGCGGTCATTGATCACGTCGTGCATCACGATCCCGCCCCAGGAATGGACCGCACGGTTCAGATCCTCGCGCGCGCCGAGCGAAGTAATGACCATCGGCACCTGCCACTTGGCGCAGACCGCCATGTCCTCGTCGAGCCGGTTGTTGGTCTTGTGGACGATCTGGTTGACCGCGAACGGCGCGGCGGGGCGATCGGGATTATCGCGATTGTGCGCCGCAAGTTCCTCGGTGATCCGGTGGAGCCACTCGTCGAGCACGCCTGAGGGCCGCGCGTTGAGCGTCGGAAAACTGCCGATAATCCCCGCCTTGCACTGCGCGATCACCAGTTCCGGTCCCGAGACGATGAACAACGGCGATCCGATAACGGGCAGGCGCAGGCGATCGAACGGGGCGGGAAGGGGCATGAAGGCTCCATTTAAGCGGGCGGTTAAAATGCGCTGCTAGCGGGGGCGCAAAAGGGTGTCAAAGGCGTTCCCCGCCGCCTATTGAAAACGCCATGACTCCTAAGATAACGAGCGCACGGATCATCGGACTTGCCCGCGACGACTTGCACCGCGTTGCCAAGCAGCCATGCGAGCACATTCGCCTGGTCGCCGGGCTCGGCGTCGAAGGCGATGCCCATGCCGGGCTGACGATGCAGCACCGCTCGCGCTGGGTGAAGCAGCGCACCGTGCCTAACGTACGCCAAGTCCACTTGATCCATGCCGAACTGCTCGACGAACTGGCCGCGAAAGGATTCGCCATCGTGCCTGCGCAGATGGGCGAAAATGTGACGACGACCGGTATCGATCTTCTCGCGCTGTCCGCCGGAACCCGGCTGCGCCTCGGCAACGAGGCGCTGATCGAGATCACGGGCTTACG
>JANMQW010000374.1:0-4269 GCA_031370725.1 Novosphingobium sp. | reverse complement strand
TCGCCCGGTGCTGGTCACTGCGGCGGCGCTGGTCCCGCTGGCGATCGTCAGCACCTTCGCGGGCATCTGGCTGATCCGCCGGATCGAAACCGCGCGGTTTTACGTCCTGGTCTACTGGCTGATGATCGCGCTGGGCCTGCGGCTGGCGTGGGTGGGGGTGCTGGGCTGAAGAACGCGAACTGGCGCGAAGGGTTAGGGCTGGTGATGCACCAACCCAAGTAGCCAACCGTAGCGCGATCGACTCGCTCTACGAGGCGTATTTCTTCCGGATGTAGACCTTCTACCTCGCCGGCGCGACCGCCGCATTCGAAAGCGGCGGGATGGGCAACTTCCAGATCCAATTCACGCGCGACCGCCACGCGCTGCCGCTGACGCGGGGGTATATGGGCGGGGTGGAGGCTGGGTTGCTGGAGCCTAGTCCAGAATTTACGGCTAGTGTGTGCTGAAAGCCACCTTAGTCACGAAGTAGCTTGCGATGGGTTTCCCATCGGCATCGAGTGCAGGTTCGAACTTCGAGAACTTCATAAGCTTCTTGCATGTGACTTCTTCGAACGACGGGTCTTGCGACGGTATCTGAATGTGACAAGAGGTGGCCCGACCATCGGGACCGACCATCAGCCGCACCCTGACGATACCGCTCTTCGACTGGGCTACCATTTCGGTGGGATAGCTGGCCTGTAATACCTGAGCCCATTTCATCTGGTCGAGCGGCTTTACCTCCTTCAACAAAGTCCTTTGGGCAGCCGCGTCGATCCCCCAATGAGTAACCAGCTCGTCGGTACATTTGCGCATCGCATTCATGGGGGTGTGCATTTCGCCCGTCGCGAGAAAGATGGTCGGCCTGATGCCGCCTGCCAACTCAACGCCGGTCACGGCTTTTTCGCTGGCATCGCGCTGAGAGATTCTCAGGGCTGAAACTTGCGGCTTGAGTGGAAGCGGCAGGAAGCTCTCCAGCCATGTTACTCCAACCATCCCATTCTGAAATGTCATCCGCGACATGCCCGGAACCAGGCGGAGCTGTCCGTTAGGAGCAAAACGCACCTTTACGGCGGTTAAGCCTCCGCCGAATCCGGCACTGGCGACCGCCATGTCAAACGTGTCCAATGGCGAGTATTGGCGCAACTCGAGGATGACCTTCGAGGCGCCGGTTCCAAAAGCACCCCGCAATGCGCAGCTATCCTTCGCGTACTCGACATTCCAAGCCGATGTAAGCAGGAGCGTTCGCTGGTCTTCCCCGGCGGTCGCGACAGTTGGAGCCAAAGCGCGGCCAGAGAATTCAATGCGGTCACGATATTGCGCATAGACATCTCCAATTCGGGTCTCCGCTGAACAGAACTTACCGCAAGCTCACCACATTGTCCGACACCCGCGGGTCGCGGCGGTCGCCACGATACTGGCTGGCCATCGGCTCGTCGCTCGCCTCATGGACTTCGCTTTCGCCAAAGCCGTTGAATGCGGTTTTCATCGCCGCGCCATAGGCGCCGAGCATGCCGATCTCGATGTAATCGCCCGCGCGGGTATCCGCCGGAAGGTCGAAAGGGCCTTCCATGTGGTCGAGGTCGTCGCAGGTCGGGCCGTAGAAGCTGAACGCCTCGCTCGCCGCAGCCACGCCTTCACGCAGCGGCTTTACGGGGAACCGCCAGCCCACGTGCGCGGCATCGAACAGCGCGCCATAGGCGCCGTCGTTGATGAACAGCTCGCTGCCCCGGCGCTTGTCGACGCGGACGATCAGCGAGTTGTATTCGGCGCACAGCGCGCGGCCCGGCTCGCACCACAGCTCGGCCGAATACGAGATCGGCAGCGATTCATAGGTGCGGTCGATGATCCCGAAGTAATCCTCGAGCGGGGGCGGCTCCATCCCCGGATAGATCGAGGGGAAGCCCCCGCCAACGTCGATCACGTCGACCAGCACCGAGGCATCGACAATCGCCGCGCGGACCTTTTCCATAGCCTGGACATAGGCGTGCGGGCTCATCGATTGCGAGCCGACGTGGAAGCACACGCCAAGGCTATCGGCAGCCTGGCGGGTCGCTTGAAGCAGCGCAGGAGCTTCGGTGAGGTCGGCCCCGAACTTAGCGGCGAGGCTCAGCTCGGAGTATTCCGACGAGACGCGCAGTCGCACGCACAGCGTAAGGTCTTCGGCGCCATCAGTCGCGGCGACGATCTTTTCAAGCTCGTCCAGCGTGTCGAGGCTGAATACGCGGCAGCCGTGGACGGCATAAGCCTCACGGATCGCGTTGGCGGTCTTGACCGGGTGCATGAAGCACAGGACTGCTTCGGGCAGCGTTGAACGCACCAGCCGAACCTCGGCGATAGAGGCGACGTCGTAGTGCGTAACACCCGCGTCCCACAGCACCCGCAGCAGATCTGCCGAAGGATTCGCCTTGACCGCATAGAGCGTGCGCCCCGGAAACTTCTCGATGAAGAAACGGGCGGCGCGCCGCGCTGCGTGCGGGCGGTTGAGGATAACGGGTTGGTCCGGCGAAGTGGCGCGGATTACAGCCGATGCATCAGGATAGGTGTGCAATTCAAGGGACCCCCAAACGGTTCGTTCAACAAAGCTGCCTTGCGGTTTGGAAGTCCCCATGGGGCAGCGAGGGGCGGCTATAAGGCGGGGGGGATGAACTGCAAGTGAAAAGGGACCCCCGGCCTATTTCGGCGAAAAATGCGCAGCCAGCGCGCGGAAACCCGCCAAAGTCTGGGGATCGTTGGCCGGGTTCGCAGCAACCGGATGCGAGGCGAATCGGGCGATCACCAGCTCTGCGGCGGGATCGACGTAGATCGCCTGGCCGTGAATCCCGCGCGCGGAAAACACCGGGTTGCCGTTGGTAAAGAACCACCATTGGCTGCGATAGACCAGATCGTTCAGGCTGGGGTGCGGCGAATGGGTGGCATCGCCGCCACGCGCGCCCGCCTTGATCGCACAGATCGGCGCCGCGGGGAGCAGTTGCACCTCGCCGATCCGGCCATCGTTGCGCATCGCCTCGCCGAACCGGGCCATATCGCGCAACGTCGGGTTGAGCCCGCCCCCGGTGAACGGCGTGCCCGCAGGATCGACCAGCATATCGGCATCGTCGGCCATCCCCAGCGGCTGCCAGATGCGCTGCGCATAAACCTCGTGCGCGCGGAGGCCCTCGAGCCGGGCGACAATCCAGCCCAGCACTTCAGTGTTGATCGTGCGATAGGTGAACGCCGCACCGTGCGCCCCGTCGGCCTGCAGCGTGGCGAGATAAGCGAACATGTCGGCGGGTCCAGCATAGTTCGCCGGCCGCGGGGTCAGCGCCAGCGCGAGGCTGAATTCGCCGATCCCGGATCGCGCATCGGCATAATCTTCGGAATAGTCGATTGCGGTGGTCATATCGAGCACCTGGCGGATTGTCGCCGCGGCAAATCCGGTTCCCGCCAGTTCGGGCAGGTGATCGGCTACCTGCGAGGCGGGATCGAGACGCCCTTCAGCGATCAGCATCTCGGCGATCAGGCCAAGGAAGCTTTTGGTCACCGAGAATGCGATGTGGCGACTGTCGGGCCGGGTTACGCCGAGATAGCGTTCGTAAATCACGGCACCCTTGTGCAGCACGCAGATCGCATCGGTGAAGTTGAGCCGAAGCGTCTCGGCCCACGTCGTGCTGGTGCCGTCGTCGAGCGTGATTGGCAGAGCGTCGACGTCGTCGCGCAGCGCCACGGGGAGCGGGGTTACCGGCCCTTCCCCGCGCGAGACCCGCACCGTCGGACAGAACTCGCGCATGTTGGAGAACGACCAGCGGGTATAGGGAAACCGCATGTGGTTGCCCTTCCCCGCCTCGATCCGCTTGTCCGCGGGTGGCGGAAAGCCTTGCATCCAGCCCATCGTCGCCGGATCGCTGGTGGTTCCATCGAGTATTGGCTTATTGTGCATTGGATTTCCTCTCCCCTTGCGGGAGAGGATAGCGCAGCTTGCCGCCGTGAGGCTAGCGAAGCTTGGCGAGGGGGCGAAGCAACGCGCTGTGCCGCGCCCCCTCGCCAACTTCGCCTAGCCAGCAAGCTGGCAGGTCTTCGTATCCTCTCCCGCGAGGGGAGAGGAGATGCAGCGCCTCAGCTCAACCTGTCCCTGAAATCCTCGTAGCCGAACCGTTTCACACATTCGAGCGTGTCGGATTTGCTGTCCCACAACCAGATCGAAGGCAGCGGGACGCCGTTGAAGGTAGTGGTCTTGACCATCGAATAGTGTGCCTGATCGAGGAATGCAAAGCGCTGGCCGACGCGCGGTCCTTCGGCAAAGCAGTAATCGCC
>JANMQW010000348.1:0-1603 GCA_031370725.1 Novosphingobium sp. | reverse complement strand
CATCTCGAGCGCGGCGCGATTGGTGTGGACGGCCAGATCGGGCTCCGAAACATCAATCTCCAGCACAATGCGATCGCCCAGCATGCGCCGGATCAGGCCGTCGATATCGCCGAGCAGGGGCGCAAGTTCGATCCGTTCGACCTCGATCGGCTTGTCGCGGGCGAACTGGAGCAGCTCGGCAGTCAGCCCCGCGCCCTTCTCGGCGGCCTGACGGACCATGCCCACCCGGCGCAGCACCGCTGCATCGGTCGAGCCGCGCTCGATCAGCGGCAGACTGCCGAGGATGACCTGGAGCATGTTGTTGAAATCGTGCGCGACCCCGCTGGCGAACCGGCCCAGCGCCTCCATCTTCTGCCCCTGGACCAGACGTTGCTGATCGCTGTGCCAGCGCGCCTGTTCGAGCCAGGCATAGCGCATCGCTACCAGCGCGACGATCAACGCCAGCGCAATCGCGGTGAAGGTCAGCCCGATCGATCCTGCCCCAAGCCAGCCAAACCGCGAGGCGGGCATGGCGATGTGGGTGGAAAACCCGCTGAACGATGATTTGGCAAAAGCCGAGCGGTTGCGCAGTCCCTCCAGGGTCACCCCCTCGTAGGTTCCGCTCATCGCGCCGACGATCGCCTTGCGGACAAATGCCGACGCAGGGGTTCCGGCGCGATTGCGGAAATCGATCGTGCGCGCGACGAAGTTGCCCTTGCGGTCGACAACCGCCGAAACGCTTGCCGGGTCGAGCCCGGCGCCAGCGATTTCCCGCAGGAGCAGCGCCTCGAATTTGTCGAGCCCGATGCTGGCCTCGATTACATATGGATATTGGCCACCGATCCCGACCTTGCGATCGATTGCAATGCACGGGCAGCCGGCGCCGGGTAGGCCCACGTTGGCGATGCCGCTCGGGCTAACACCCGGATCGGGCGCCGCCCGGTCCATCCCCAAGCCCGGCGGGACAACCCCGTCCTGAACCGAAAAGATTGTTTGCCCAGTCTGGCGATCGATGAGCCGCAGATCGCGCCAACCGGCGCGATCGCGCATCACTTTCTTGCTGCGCAGCCGCGCGCCCGTCCAGTCCCTGCGCTCGATCAGGGTCGAGCCGGCCAGCACCTGAAGCGCGGCGTCGTCGGCCATCAGCTCGCCATCGACGCGAGCGTTGACCGCGCGCGCGGTGGCCAGCGCGCGGCTGACCGCTTCGGCGCTCTGCTGGCGGAGCTGCCCGGCGGTGACGGTCGCGGCGAGGATCGCCAGCGGGGCGAGCGCGGTAAATCCCAGGATCAGGTTAGTGCGACGCATTCCTGTCCCTTCGTGCGACCTTAAACCATAACGCAATCAAACGCATCGGCAACCGGAGCCGAGCGCGATGCGTGGCGGGGACTATGTCTTCAGGCCGATCTCGCGCAGCCGCTCCTGGAGATAGTCATCGGCGGTGATCGACACCGGATACCTGTCGGGGTTCGCTGCGGTCACGCATTGCGGCAGCGTCACGAACGGAAAATCGCTGCGCAGGTGGAGGAAGAACGGCATCGAATAGCGGCTGTGCGCGGCGCGCGGTCCAGCGGGATTGCGCACGCGGTGGGTGGTCGATGGCAGGACGTGGTTGGTCAGGCGCTGG
>JANMQW010000342.1:0-3962 GCA_031370725.1 Novosphingobium sp. | reverse complement strand
ATCGGCTCTTGCGCCTGGCGCTTGGTGCCGACGAACAGAACCTTGCCGCCCGCCTGGACAGTCGACGAAACGAACTCAAGCGCACGCGCCATCAGCGGCACGGTCTGCGACAGGTCGAGAATGTGGATGCCGTTGCGGGCGCCGAAGATGTACGGCTTCATCCGCGGGTTCCAGCGGTGGGTCTGGTGGCCAAAGTGGGCGCCAGCTTCAATCAGCTGCTGCATGGTGACGACGGGAGCCGCCATAGTCATTTCCTTTCCGGTTACGCCTGCGAAACACAGGCTGCCTCTGGGAAACTGGAACCGCGAGGAGACCCCTCTGCGGCACCGGTGTGGGCGTTTCCCATGTGGATTTCGCCGGAACGGAAGGGTTTCCGCGCCGACGGACGGGCTCTTAGCCGCAGATTGGGGCGATTGCCAGCGTGTTTTGATCGCTGGCAAGGAACAGCCCGGCGCGATTTCCCTTGACCTTATAGAACATATCAAGAACATTGACGGTATTCCGCGAATCGGGCGGAACGAAAATGGTTACCCACACGTTAATGCCCCAGTTATCCACAGAGCTGTAAACCGTCAGTCAACGGCGCGAGGGGCAGTAAGGTGGGGACCGAATGGACAAGGACGTACGTCGATGAGCATTCTCGCCTCCCTCGTATTCGCACTGGCCGCCGTCGCGACGATGGTCGCGCTTCGCCTCACAATCGCCCAATACGGCGGCGTGGCATTGGCCAACGTCGCCGCCCTGCGATCGGCGAATACGGCGCGCGAATTTCGGTTTCAGGTCGCGACAGTCGTCGCCCGCCCCGCGTCGGGCGAAGTCCGGCGGCTTGCGGTACGCGTGACCGCGCCGCGCCAGATCAAGCCTTCGGTAGGGCTGCGCGCTGCCGCTTGACCCGAGCGTATCGGATTACCGCGATTGGAATGACCGCCAAGTAGACTGCGGAAATCGCCACCAGCGTCCACCACGGTTCGGTCAGCAAGGCGGCAATCGTCAGCCCGACCAGCGCAATGAGCTCCAGCCGAATGCTCCGCCGCGGTCGCGCCGATCCCCAGCTAGGCGTGGCAATATTGGAGATCAGCAGGAACGCGATCAGCACAATCCATAATCCAACCAGCAGCGGACTGCGGAACATGTCATCGCCACTGGCGATCCACAGGTACAGCGGCAGAAACGCCAGCCCCGCTCCGACCGGTGCCGGAACCCCCGTCAGAAACCCGGCCGACTTGTGCGGCTGTTCCACCAGATCGATGCGGGCGTTAAACCGTGCCAGGCGCAGCGCGCAACACACCGCCAGCGCCAGCGCCGCCAGCCAGCCGAGCCGCGGCACGTCATGCAGCGACCACATGAACAGGATCAACGCCGGGGCGACCCCGAACGAAACATTGTCGGCCAAACTGTCAAGCTCCGCCCCGAACCGCGATTGCGCCTTCATCATCCGCGCGACACGCCCGTCGATCCCGTCGAGCAGACCCGCCAAGATTACTGCCAGCACCGCCTTTTCCCACTGCCCGTCGGTAGCAAAACGTATCCCGGTCAGGCCCGAACACAACGCTGCCGAAGTGATCGCGTTGGGCGCCAGCGCGCGCAGCGTGAGCCCGCCGGGCAAACGGCGATAAGATCGCGCTTCCTCGGTCTCGTCGACACCCGCAACATCGGGATCGGCGACGTCCGAAAGCGGTGTGCCGTCCGGTCCCAGAATCACTGGATCACCCCCTCAAGTATCATCGCCTGACCGATTTCGGCGAGCACAGTCTCGCCCGCGACGGTCTTTTGCCCCAACAGCACGCGTGGTTCGGTGCCTTCGGGCAGATAGACGTCGACCCGGCTGCCAAAGCGGATCAGCCCGACGCGCTGGCCTGCTGCGACAATGTCGCCCGGCTTGACGAACGGGACAATGCGCCGCGCGATCAGTCCGGCGATCTGGGTAAAGCCGATAAGTAGGCGGTCACTGCGTTCGATCAGGAAATGCTGACGCTCGTTGTCCTCGCTCGCTTTGTCGAGATCGGCGTTGACGAACTTGCCGGGGATGTAGACCACCCGCCGGATGGTGCCCGCCACCGGCGCGCGGTTGATGTGAACGTCGAACACGCTCATGAAAATCGAAACCCGGGTGAGCAGGCCCTCGCCCAATCCGCCAACCGTCCCGCCTCCGCTGCTTTCAGGCTGGCGTAATTCAGGCGGCGGCGGCACTTTCTGGATTAAAGTGACCAACCCGTCGGCTGGAGCAACGATCAGGTTCGTGCTTTGCGGCACGCTCCGCTGCGGATCGCGAAAAAATGCGAGCACGCCGACAGTCAGGACGGCCAGCGGCCAGGCGATCGTTTCCCACGCAAGGAACGCGGTCACTGCACTGCCGAATGCGGTGATCAGCGCAAACTTGCGACCCTCGGGATGGATCGCGGGCCATGACCAGCCAGCGTGGCCCTTGCCAGTGTTATCGACGAGTTCTCCGGGCATTGCGGCGTCCTATGCGTTCGGCGCAGGCTGAACAACCCGGCAACGGATGAAGCTGGCAAAAGTGCCCCCTACGCTGTTGGTCTCCCGATGGCACGCCGACCAACTTCGGCCTGGGCAACGGGTGGTGGTGGACAGGGCTGGATTCGAACCAGCGTACGCTCTCGCGGGCAGATTTACAGTCTGCTGCCATTAACCACTCGGCCACCTGTCCACACCGGCCAGCCGGGTGTTGTGCCCATCGTAGCAGGCCCCAAAAGGGCCTCCCAGCCGAGAGGCCGCGTCCATGGCGAAGCGGGTGTCTGCTGTCAAGCGAGGCCGCGGCTTGCGCGTCGTGGGCCCGGCTGGCACAGGCCCCGGCATGACTGAACGCGATGACGAGAAGAAGGGCCGTGGCTTGCGCGGACGTGCCGGACGGATGCGCGGCGGACGCGGCAGTGGCCGCACCGGCGCGGGCCAGGTGCGGTTCTGGGGCCGCCACGCGATCGAGGCGGCGCTGCTCAACCCCGATCGGGTCCATCGCAAGCTGTGGGCGACGCGCGAAGGGGTCGCTTCGCTGGATGGCGAATTACCTGCCGACTTCACCGTCGAATATGCCTCGGTAGTCGATCTTGCCCGCCTGGTGGCGCGCGATGCCCCTCACCAGGGGCTTGTGCTCGATTGCGCCCCACTGGAGGAATTGTCGCTCGACGACCTGCCACCGGCCGATCCGGCGCGGCCGATCGTGGTGCTCGATCAGGTTACCGATCCGCACAACCTGGGCGCGATCCTGCGCTCCGCTGCGGCGTTTAATGCAGCAGCAATCGTTACGCAGGATCGCCACGCTCCGCCTGAATCGGGCACCGTCGCCAAGGCTGCGTCGGGCGCGCTGGAAATTGTCCCGTGGGTCCGCGTAGTCAATCTGTCGCGCGCGCTTGAGGATCTGTCCGAGGCTGGTTACTGGCGAATCGGGCTCGACGGCGCGGCGCCCGCGCTGTTCGGATCGGTGCTTCAATCGGGTCCGATCGCGCTGGTGCTGGGGGCCGAGGGCGAAGGCCTGCGCCAGAACGTGGCTGGCCATTGCGACGTACTCGCGCGATTGCCCATTGCCGCAGCGATGGAAAGCCTCAATGTCTCCAACGCCGCCGCCGTGGCGCTCTATGCGATGGCGGTGCGCTGATTCTCTAGGGTCGCATAACCGGGGGAATGCCGATGTCGGCAAATTGGATCCGTGCCAAAGCTGTCGGCGCCACCCTGTTCTGCCTGCTTGCCGCCGGATGCTTCCTGCTTCCCGGCAAGTTCGCGTCCGAACTCACGGTGCGGCGCGATGGCACTTTCTCGTTTTCCTACCAGGGCGACGTCCATGTTCTGGCGCTCAGCAAGATGGCGCAAGACGGGATGGGCGGGGACGCCAAGTTCGAGCCGGAACCGTGCTACGACCAACTGGACCGCGAAGAGCGCAAGTGCAGCGCGGACGAGTTGTCTGCGCAGCGCTCCAACTGGGAAACCGGGCAGGAAGCGGGCAAGGC
>JANMQW010000317.1:0-1844 GCA_031370725.1 Novosphingobium sp. | reverse complement strand
CGCTGGTCGGCGACGGGCGCTGGACCCGCGCCGACATGGCCGCCGCGCTCGCCGCACGCAATCGCGCCGCGCTGGGGCTGAATGCGCCGCCGCATGGACTCTATTTCGTCCGCGCGCTTTACCCCGGCGACCGATCGGGTAGGAGCACAAAGCGAAACCCCGCTAACGGGGCACATCAAATTCCAATCGGGAGAGATACCATGTCCGCTAACGGCAAACAGCTGCTCACCACCCTCGCCGCCGACGGCACCCTGACGCTCGAAATCGTCCCCAAGACGTTCGATGCGCCCACCGGCAGCCAGGTGCTGATCGAGGTTGAGGCCTCGCCGATCAATCCGTCCGACCTGGGCCTGCTGTTCGCCTCGGCCGATACCGCCAATGCGCAGTACTCGCCGGGCAAAGTCGTGGCAAAAATGCCCGACAACGCGACCCGCGCGATGAAGGCGCGCCACGGCATGGCGATGCCCGCGGGCAACGAATGCGCGGGTATAGTAATCGCGGCGGGCGACGCGCCCGAAGCGCAGGCGCTGATCGGCAAGCGCATCGCCTGCGTACCCGGTACCGCCTACGCCACCCACGCGCTGGCCGACGCACGGATGGCGATGCCACTGGCCGACGGGGTCAGCGCCGAACAGGGTGCCTCGTCGTTCGTCAACCCGATGACCGCGCTGGGCTTTGTCGAGACGATGAAGCTCGAAGGCTACACCGGGATCGTCCACGCCGCCGCCGCCTCGAACCTCGGGCAGATGCTGGTCAAGATCTGCCTCGAAGACGACATCCCGCTGGTCAACCTGGTGCGCAGCGCCGAACAGGTGAAGCTGCTCAAGGACCTCGGCGCTACCCACGTGCTCGACATAACCGACCCCGACTTCATGAAGCAGCTGATCGACGCCATCGCCGAGACCAAGGCGATGCTCGGGTTCGATCCGATCGGCGGGGGCACGCTATCGGGGCAGATCCTCACCGCGATGGAAGCCGCCGCCAGCCGCGGTGCCGCGTTCAGCCGTTATGGTTCGAGCGAGCCCAAGAAAGTCTACATCTACGGCGCGCTCGACCTGGGGCCAACGATCCTCAACCGCGCGTTCGGGCTGACCTGGGACCTGGCCGGCTGGCTGCTCACCCCGTTCATGGCAAAAGCCGGACCGGAAATCGTCGGCCGCATGCGCGCGCGGGTGATGAAGGAGCTGACGACGACGTTCGCCAGTTCGTACAAGGCCACGGTCTCGCTCGAGGGGATGCTCGAGAAGGGCGCGGTGGCAGAATACAACGCGCGGCGGACAGGCGAGAAGTATCTGGTGGTGCCCAAGGGCTGATCCGCACAAATCCTCCCCGAGCTTGTCTCGGGGAGATGGCAGTCAGGGAGCGACTGACGGAGGGGCTGCTCTTTGCGCAAGCCACCCCTCCACCACGCCTTCGGCGCGGTCCCCCTCCCCGAGCAAGCTCGGGAAGGATTTTAGAGGTTACCCCTTGCCCACCACACTCTCGGGCAAGTCGGTCCCGAACACGCGCTGGTAGTATTCGGCCACCAGCATCCGTTCGGCCTCGTCGCACTTGTTGAGGAAGGTCAGGCGGAAGGCGAAACCGACGTCCTTGAAGATCGCGGTGTTCTGAGCCCAGGTTATCACCGTTCGCGGGCTCATCACGGTGGAGATATCGCCGTTGATGAAGCCCTGGCGGGTGAGGTCGGCGACCTTGACCATATCTGCCACGGTCTTGGCGTCGCAACCCTCGGACTTGGCGAGGACGATCTCGGCCTCGACTTGTGCTGGCAAATAATTGAGCCCGACGACGATGTTCCAGCGGTCCATCTGGCCCTGGTTGATCGCCTGGGTGCCGTGATACAG
>JANMQW010000242.1:0-5446 GCA_031370725.1 Novosphingobium sp. | reverse complement strand
CGAACTCCCCCACGCCAAAGACGGTGACAAACTGGCGATGGCCAAGCTGGTCGGAACGCTGCTGCTCATCTGGCTGTTCGCCAACCTGGTCTTCACGATTCACTACGCGCACTACTACTACGCCACCGATCCGGACAAGGGTGGCGATGTCGGCGGGATCGATTTCCCCGGGACCAAAGTGCCTGATTACAAAGACTTCGGCTATTTCGCGTTCACCCTGGGGATGACCTTCCAGACCTCCGACGTGGCGATCCGCGCGAGGAAGCTGCGCCACGTTGCATTGCTCCACAGCTTCGGGGCGTTCGTGTTCAACATCGGGGTGATCGCGTTTACGATAAACGCGCTGGGCGGCGGAAAGTAGCATTGCCGCAGTGCAGCATGATGGATAAGAGGCACCGCCATGGACATCACCAAGATCCCCGTCGGCGATAACCCGCCCGAAAGCCTCAACGTGATCATCGAAGTGCCCGTCAACGGCGAGCCGGTGAAGTACGAATTCGACAAGGCAAGCGGCGCGCTGTTCGTCGATCGCATCCTCCACACCCCGATGCGCTATCCGGCCAACTACGGCTTCGTGCCGCACACGCTTTCGCCCGATGGCGACCCGCTCGATGCGCTGGTGATCGCTCGCAGCCCTTTCATCCCCGGATGTGTGGTCCGCGCCCGCCCGATCGGGGTGCTCAACCTCGAAGACGAGGCCGGGGGCGACGAAAAGCTGATCTGCGTGCCCGTGGACACCACCTTCCCGTACTACTCAGACATCGGCGAGCGGCAGGACCTGCCTTCGATCGTGCTCCAGCAGATCGAGCACTTCTTCACCCACTACAAAGATCTCGAGCCCGAAAAGTGGGTCCGCGTCGGCAAGTGGGGCGACGCCGAAGATGCCCGGCGGATCGTGGTCGAAGCAATCGAGCGGGCGAAGCGATCGGATTGAGCGAAACGATCAGGCGGGTCTGCGGGGCCGCTGTTTGGCCGAGATCGACTGGATGACGAGTTGCCCTTGCCGACCATGTCTGAGCAGCGAACCCGCCCGCTCGCGAGTCTGGCGGATAAGATCGGCGATGTCTGGTCGGTCCAGATCGCCGTCACCGCCCGCCAGCACAATGTGACGCACCTTGGTACCGTTGCCCTTCAGGATGCGCCCGGGATCGTTGAGCGAAGCGCCGACGAACAGGCTTACCCAGCGCGGATAGACGGCTAGCGACAACATGGCACTGCCCGACTTGCCATTTGGCGAAAAGGCCGTCGCCAGCGCGTTATAGTTATCATAAACCAGCGCATCGTATTCAGGCAAAAGCGCGCGTAATTTGACCAGCGATGTGCGCCCTGTTGCGGCAATTTCCGGCAGGAACTTCGCAAGAAAGTTTTCTAGCTGGGCGTCGGGATCAGCCATCCGGAAAGGCTGCTCCCAGGGTGCGGTAGCGTCAATCCCCCGCCACCATCATCCCGTCCACCCGCAGCGTCGGCACGTCGATCCCGCGATAGATTTCCAGATCGTCCGCCGCGCTAAGGTGCGCAAACATGTCGAGCAGGTTGCCCGCGATCGTGATCCCCGCGACCGGCCCGGCAAACTGGCCGTTGACGATCCGCACCCCGCTGGCGCCGCGGCTGTAATCGCCGGTCAATCCGTTGACGCCCATGCCGATCAGTTCGGTGATGTAGACCCCGTCGGCGATGTCGCCGATCAGATCGGCGACGCTGATGGCGCTCGCCTCGATCAGGACGTTGGCGGCGCTGACCCCGGGCGAACCGCCGTGGCCGCGCACCGCGTGTCCGGTGGGCGCACGGCCAAGCTGGCGGGCGGATGCCGAATCTATGAGCCATCCGGTGATCCGCCCATCCTCGACCAACGCGCGCGCTGCGGTAGGCAGGCCCTCGCCGTCGAACGGGCGCGAGCGCACTCCTCGAATACGGTGCGGATCGTCGCGGATGGTGATGCCTTTGGCGAACACCTGCTCGCCCTCGCGGCCCAGCAGGAAGCTGGCCTTGCGCGCGATCGCTGCGCCGCTGATCGCACCAAGCAGGTGCCCGACCAGCGATCCACCGACGCGCGGCGAGAATACCACCGAGCGGGGTCCGCTGGCGAGCGGTTGCGGATCGAGCCGCACCACCGCGCGCTGGCCTGCGAGCAGCCCAATCTCCTCGGGGCCGGGCAGGTCTGCGGCGTGGCGAGCAACGCGCCAGGCGTAATCGCGCTGCATCCCAGCGCCCTCCCCCGCGATCACGCTGGCGGAAAGCGAGTGACTGGTGGTGGCGTACCCGCCACTGAACCCGCCGCTGGTAGCCAGCGCCACCACCGCCGCACCCACGCTGGCACTGCCGCCCTCACTGTTGGTGACCCCGGCGACGGCGCGCGCGGCGTCCTCCGCCTCTTCGGCGCGGGCGCGCAGCTCGGCGGGCGAAAATTCGCGTGGATCGGTCAGATCGAGCTGCGGCGGCAGGCTGCGCAGCAGCATCTCTGCGGGGGCCAGCCCGGCGTACCGATCGTCGGGCGCGGCGCGCGCCATCGCTACGGCGCGCTCGGCCAGCTCGCCCAGCGCGGCATCGGACAAGTCGGACGAGCCGATGCTTGCGGTCCCCTTGCCGACGAATACCCGCAACGAAGCGTGTTCGCTTTCGGATCGCTCGACATCCTCCAGCGCTCCCAGGCGAACCTGTACGCTCTGCGAGGAATCGGCCGCAAACAGCGCGTCGGCGGCATCGGCGCCGGCCGCGCGGGCGCGCTCGATCAGCGCCTGACAGCGGGCTTGCGCTTGTTCGGGGGAGAGCATCGGCGGGCGACCCTAGATCTGGTTGTGGCGCCGACGGGATGCGGGCGAGCGACGGCCTCTAACTGCGCCCCGGATTGCGGTCAAACCGCCCCGGAAGACTTCAGCCCAGTCGCTCGAAGCCCAGGATCAGCCCGGTCAGGACGAACGGCAGGCCAATCGCCAGCAGCCACAAGAAACCTTGGTCGCGGCGAAAGTAACCGCGCAACGCCGGGTCTGCGGCCTGCTCGTCGCTCAACGCTTCCCAGCGCCGCTCGAACCAGCGGCACGCGGGAATTATCGCGGCGACCAGGATGATCAGCGACAGATAGGGCAGCATCGAGCCATTGGCGAACTTCTTCATCGCGCCGATCGTCATGAAGATCTGCAAGGCGGTGTAACCCAACAGGGCAAAGGCGATGTTGTCGCTCATTGCCTTGCGCCAGTCGCGCACCCGCGCCGCGCCGGTGAATTGCCCTTCGATCCTGGTGTCGCGCACGGTTTTGCCCATGGCTGCTACTCCATCCTGTCCCATGCTCACTATTCGCGCAGTACGGGGCGTTATCAAGGAGATTCACCATATCTCCACAACGTACGGACAATGACACGCCGATGACGGGTCATGCACAAATCCTGCCAGTTGCGTCATGGCGGGGGCTTTCCCCTCATGACACGCGTGCTATGGACCGCCACGATGCGACTGGACCACGCCCGATGAACGCGCTGCCCGAGCCAGGTCTCGCTGCTGCCTCAACCTCACCCGACGCCTCGCCGCCGATGCCCTTGGGCGGGCTCGAAGTGGTGTCGATCGCCAAAAGCTATGACAAGCGCGCGGTGCTGAGCGACATCTCGCTGTCGGTCGGCAAAGGCGAGGTGCTCGGGCTGCTTGGTCCTAATGGCGCGGGCAAGACCACCTGCTTTTATTCGATCATGGGGCTGGTCCGGCCCGATTCTGGCCGGATCCTACTCGATGGCGTCGATATCACCCGCCTGCCGATGTACCGCCGCGCGATCCTGGGGCTCGGCTACCTGCCGCAGGAAACCTCGATCTTCCGCGGGATGACGGTTGAACAGAACATCGCCAGCGTGCTCGAACTGGTCGAGCCCGACAAGGCCACCCGCGCCGCCGAACTCGAGCGGCTACTGAATGAATTCGGGCTGACACGGTTGCGCGCATCGCCTGCCATGGCGCTGTCTGGCGGCGAACGCCGCCGCTGCGAGATTGCCCGCGCGCTCGCCGCCAATCCCTCGATCATGTTGCTCGACGAGCCGTTCGCGGGGATCGATCCGCTTTCGATCGCCGACATTCGCGATCTGGTCAAAGACCTTGCCGGTCGGGGGATCGGGGTGCTGATCACCGATCACAACGTGCGCGAAAAGCTCGACATCGTCGACCGCGCATGCAACAACTATGGCGGGCAGGTGCTGTTCGCGGGCTCGCCCGAAGCGCTGATAGCCGACGAGAACGTGCGGCGGCTTTACCTGGGCGAGGGGTTCACGTTGTGAGTTCGAAGCACCCGCGCCTACGCTAGGCTGACCATGGCCATCGGTCCCCGCCTCGATCTACGCCAATCGCAATCGCTGGTGATGACCCCCCAGCTCCAGCAGGCGATCAAGCTGCTGGCCTTGTCGAACCTCGAGCTGGAGGCGGTTGTCGCCGAGGCGGTGGCCGACAATCCCTTGCTCGAAACCGGCGAGGCAAGTCCGGCAGCGGAATCGCTTGAAATCGAGCCGGGCGATGTGCGCCGCACGCATCTGGAAAGCTCTCCGGTCGATCAGCTGATCGGCGAGGGCCGTGCGAGCGATGATCGCCCGCTCGATATCGATGCGGGAACGCTCGACCGTGATCGCGACACTGGAGACGGTGGTGACGGGAGCGAGCAGGCTTCTGCCTTCGAACTCGAACGTGGCGGCGATGGCGGCAGCAGCGGTGCCGGTGGCGAGGGTCTTTCACTCGACGAACGCGGCGGGGCTTCGCCAACGCTGGCCGAACACCTCCACGCTCAGGTCGGCTCGGCCACGCGCGACGCGCGCCGGGCTGCGCTTGCCCGCTGGCTGATCGACCAGCTCGACGAGGCCGGATATCTCGAAACCCCGCTGCGCGAGATCGCCGACTTGCTTGGCCTGCCGCTTGGCGAAATCGAGGACGCGCTGGGCGTGGTCCAGTCGCTCGATCCTACCGGGGTCGGGGCGCGTAGCTTGAGCGAATGCCTCGCGCTCCAGGCGATCGAGGCCGACCGCCACGATCCGTGCATGAAGCGCCTGATCGAAAACCTCGACCTGGTCGCCAAAGGCGCTTTCGCACAGCTAAAGCGGATGTGCGGGGTCGATGACGAGGATTTTGCGGACATGCTGGCCGAGCTGCGCAGCTACGATCCGCGCCCCGGGCTGCGGTTCGGCTCAACCGTGTCCGAGGCAGTGACCCCCGATATCCTGATTCGCGCGCGCGCGCCCGAAAAGGACGGCTATGCCGGGTGGGACATCGCGCTGAACCAGGCGACGCTGCCCCGGCTGGTGGTCAACCGCAGCTATTACGTCGAGCTCAAGCGCGCCTGTAGCGACAAGGAATCGCGCGGCTGGCTGGGCGATAAGCTGGCCGATGCCAACTGGCTGATGAAGGCGCTCGACCAGCGCCAGAAAACGATCCTCAAGGTCGCCGCCGAGATCGTCAAACAGCAGGACGGTTTCTTTCGGCGGGG
>JANMQW010000230.1:0-2548 GCA_031370725.1 Novosphingobium sp. | reverse complement strand
TCCGCAAACGCCCCAAGGCGCCCAAGTCCTGGACCAGACCCGAGGATTACGGCCAGGTCCTGCCCGCCTCGCAATGGCGCGGCGAACCGGCCCGTCCGAACATCCTCGTCCGCTTCTGGCGCGCGATCCGCTGGTGGCTCGCGCTGATCGTGCTGGCGGTGGTGTGGGTGCTCTATCGCAACGCCATCGCCTATGATCCCCCCGCGTTCCTCCAGGGCGAGCCGGTCGAAGTCAGTGGCACCTTCACCCGCTGCGGAGCGGGCCGCGGCCAATTGTGCGTGGTTGATGGCGATACGCTCAAGCTCGACCAGCGCACCATCCGCCTCGTTGGCCTCGACGCCCCTGAAGTCCGCGCCCGCTGCCCGGCCGAGGGCTTGGGGGCCGAACGCGCCACCGCGGTGCTGCAACGCTGGGTCAACGCCGCCCCGTTCGAGCTGGTCCCCCGGCTCGACCGCCCGACCGACAAATACGGCCGCGAACTGATGACCGCGCGGCGTGACGTGAGGGGCCGCGCGGAGACCGCCGCCGAAGTCCTGATCGAAGCCGGCGTCGCCCGCGCGTATCTGGGCGATGCCCGCCAAGGCTGGTGCTGAGCCGGCCACTGCGGCCGTGGACCACATGGACCACGGTCCAGAGGTATTTTTTCTCCGAGGCGGAAAGCGCAGTCCGGTCCGGACGCCGTCCCCTCGAAGGGGGCGCCCGAAAGGCGGCGGCGAGCGGACGCAAAGTGCTTCATCGCGCAGGGTAAGCCAGATTTTTGGCGTGTAGGAAAATCAAAACCGGGGGGCAGCGAGCCCGCATGCGTCTCAGACGGCGGGCGTCGCCGGGCCGTTGTCGACGCCGATGCTGCGCGCAAGCTTCAACGTGCCGTCGCCCTGGCGGGTAAACACCCCGATCCAGGTGCCCTTCTCGGCCATCTTCCGGCGCGACTTGGGATCGGTCCAGGTGGAATCGTAAGGCGCGTTGAACACCGCCATGTCGCCCGCCTTGGCGACGATCACTGTGGGTTCGCCCAGAGTGAAGCGGTTGGTCGGGTCCTTCATCAGCTCGGCCATCGAATTGGCGTCGGCCTGCTCGCCGTGGATCGCCGGGGTGCCGTGGTTGAGCCCGAGATAGTCGGGCGCGTCGTAGGACGCGGTCTTCTTCGCGTCGTGCGCGTTGTACGCGGCGATGATTTCGGCGGCGACGGCCCTGACCTCGACGGCGACCTCGGCGGCGACTTTGGCGGTGTCGGCGGCGGTGTCGGCAGCCGCGGGCGGAGCCGCCTGCTGGCACGCCCCGAGCAGCGCCAGCGCGGCGAGCGGTGCGCCAAACAGCGCGATGGTGCGGATCGATGCGGTCATGACGGTTCCCCCCGGTTAAGCGAGTGCAGGCTGTGCCGGGCGGGGGCGGGTGTCAATCGGGATGGCGGTGGCTCAACCCCACAGCGTCCAACCAATCCACGCGGCGAGGGCGAGTACCTGCAGAACTGCGATCCGGTGGAGTCGGGCGCAGAACGGTTGCTTGCGGGTCTTGTGGCGGAACAGCGCGCGGCCCGCGTAGGCGCCGGGGGTGCCGCCGAGCAGCGCGCAGCGCAGTAGCGTCGCCTCCGCAATCCGCTGCCGCCCCGCCTCGGCTGCCGCCTTGTCCAGCCCGAACGCGGCGAAGGCGACGAAGTTCAGCACGATCAGCGCGGTGATGAGGTTCGCGGGGGTGAGGAGCGGGGTGAGTTGGTCCATGGGGCTGGCCTAACGTCGGCCTCCCAAAAATCCGTAAACTCTATCCGTCGCCCTTCATAGGCACAGCGATGGCGCCCGGGGATTGGTCCAAAGCGGTTGAGCTTCACGCCAATTGCTGGACCAACGCTCCTTGGTGCCGTATTATCTGTCTGTGACCCGCGAAAAGTCCCTGTTCGACAGCCTCGATCCGCAGGCCGAAGCCGCAGCCGATGCGCGCGCCGAGGCCGACGTCGCGGCCGGGCGGCTGATCGGGCATGATGCAGTCAGGCGCTGGATCGCTTCGTGGGGCAGCGACAAACCACTGGCCCGCCCGCGCGTCGGCGACTGAGTGTACCGGATAGTCTGGACTGACGAGGCGGTCGGTCACCTCGAAGCGATCGTCGCCTATATTGCGGCGTTCAACCCGATCGCCGCCACGCGTCTCGGCGAGCGCCTGATCGCGGTCGCAGACAGTCTTGCCGAGTTTCCCGAACGTGGCCGAGATGCGGGCGAGGGTCGGCGCGAGATGACGACGGTGCGGCCCTACGTCTTGCGCTATCGGGTCGAGGCCGATCGCGTCATCATCCTGCGCGTCCGCCACACCGCACGTCTGGACGCCGACCAGCCATAAGCGAACACCGCGAGGGGCGCGGGTCGGAGTTCTGCCGCGAGCATGGCCTGGTCCGGCTGGTCACTATCGAGCGCCACGAGGATATCCACGAGGCCATCGTTCGCGAAAAGCGGATCAAGGATCAGACCCTGTTTCACTTAGGTTGATGCGCCGTCATCGCCCAAGGTAGGCCGCTGGACAGGAGCGGCGCGCGGCAGGGGCTGGTTGCCCCTGCAAGCGG
>JANMQW010000220.1:0-11094 GCA_031370725.1 Novosphingobium sp. | reverse complement strand
ACGCCGACACCGGCTCCCACACCCTCGCCGACTCCTGCCGCAATCCGCGTGGGCGGAGCTTCGCCGGGGCAATCGCTGATCGGCAATGAAGCATGCGCGCGCGGTTCCGTAACAAGAGACTCCCAGGGTCACGTCACAGCGCTGCCATCGTTGTCTGGCGCCACGATCGATAATTCGCTGCGACTGGATTACCTGGACGTCGATAGCTACGCCCTCGACATAAACGGTTTCGGCGGTTCGTCGTTCACCCCTGCCGACAAGCGAACCCCCCCGACGCGGAGCCTTTTTCATCAGTTTCTGAACCCGACGCAGGGCGAATTCTTGATCGCTCGCGACGGCTCGTTCGAAAACGGAGTCTTTACGACGATGGGCCTCGATAATTCTCAGGGTCTATGCTTCTTCGCGGTCGGGCTGCCGATTGACGCCTTGCCGACCGATGCCGTGGCCATCTACAATGGCTGGATCGACGGGGTGGGGCAAATCGCAGGGCAAACCGCGCGGCTGGCGTCCAGTTCCGGCCGCGTCCGACTAAATACGCAGACCCGCTTGGCCACTGTCGAGCTGTTTCTGGACAGGCTGGAAGGTGATCCGTTCGGCGATCCGTTCGGGGATATCGGCAATCAATTTTCTGAAGAAATCGCGGTGGCGACGGCAGTGCTTGAGCTTCTGCCGAACGGCGTCTTTTCTCTTTCGGCGTTTACTGCCGGGAACGGCTGGACCGGAACAATAACCGGGACGCTTGTGTCCAGGGCCGCCGACAACAGTTTCGGCGGTGGCGGAGCTGGCGCTGTGTTTACATTCGAGTTGCGCAACGCCCAAGGCAATGTCCTGTTCGGCGCATTCGCCGCAGAACGGCCGCGGTAGAACTCTCTCGGATCCCACCCGATCGGGTGGGGCGCACCTTCTCGCAACGCTCCACACTTGATGACAGTTTCAACCCAGGAGAACCGCCATGACCCGTTACCTCGCCTCTACCTCACTGGCGCTCGTCGCCGCGCTTTCTGTGAGCCCCGCCACCGCGCAGACCATCGACTTCGACGGCAACAATATCGTCGTCGACCAGCTGACCCCGCCCGGCGGACGCTGCGTTCCGCCATTCGCCAACACCGTGTCCTATGGTCCCGGCGATGTCGTCTCGACCGGCACCAGCAATCTCGGAACGACCACCGAAACGGTGAGTCATTGCGTAACCTCGCTACCGCCGACCCCCCTGCTCGACGGTCGCTTCACGATCAATTTCCGCGGCGGCGACAGCATCTCGGGCACCTTCGACGGCAACGCCGCCACCACCGCGATCCCGGGGGTCTTCGCCGCGACCAAGAACCTGACGATCACCGGCGGGACCGGGCGCTTCGTCGGCGCGACCGGCTCGATCGCCCAGGCGGGCCAGCTCACGGTGGCGATGGGCATGGGCAACTACACCGGCACCAGCGACGGCACGATCACCGCATCGACCGCAACCAGGACCGGCAACTTCGCCACCGCCATCGGCGCACCGAGCGCCGCGCTGGGCGATTATGCCACCGCCTATGGCGCGTTCGCGATCGCCAATGGCGAGCGCAGCGCGGCGCTGGGCTCGTTTGCCGAGGCGGTCGGTGTCGGCGCGGTGGCGGTGGGCGATCAGGCCATCGCCAATGGCGCATCGGCGACCGCGCTGGGCCAGCTGGCCGAAGCGGTCGGACCCGCCGCTACCGCGCTCGGCCACAACGCCGATGCGTTCGGCATCGCCTCGACCGCGGTCGGCGTCCGCGCGCAGGCGACCGCGGCGGGATCGACCGCGCTCGGCCGGCTTTCGGTCGCCAGCGGCGCCACCGCCACCGCGCTCGGCGCAAACAGCTCCGCGACTTTCGCAAACTCGACCGCGGTCGGTGCCTTTGCCGCGACCACCGCAGCCAACCAGGTCGCGCTGGGCGGGACCGGGAGCGCGGTGCGGGTCGGCGATATCGCCGCAAGCACCGCGGCGCAGAGCGGTTCGCTGAGCGTCGCCACGGTCGATGCCAGCGGCACGCTGGGGCGCAACACCACGCTGCTGTCGAGCGTGGCGGCCTTGCAGAGCGCATCGGGCGCAGCCGGCACCCGGCTCGACACGCTCGACGGCCAGGTCGGCACGCTGTTCGATCTGCGCGGGCGCGACCGGAACGACTTCAAGCGAGGCATCGCCGCGGCAACCGCGATGGGACAAGCGTCGTTTCCGAGCGCTCCGGGCAAGACCAGTTATGTCCTCAACGGCGCAACGTTCCGCGGCGAAGCGGCTGTCGGCGGATCGCTGATGCACCGCTTCGACACCGACACCCCGATCGCGGTGGGGGTCGGCTTCAGCATTGCGGGCAAGAAGAACAACGCCTTCCGCGCCGGGGTGGCGGGCGAATTCTAGAGTGGCGGAAGGCGGGACAAACGCTTCACGCGCTCACCCCGCCGACCCCCTGGGGCGGGCAGCCAGCTCCGGCGAAAGTCGGGTTGGCTGCCCGTTTGGCCACATAGTCCGAGTGTCCGGAATAGGGTGCGTTCCCGCCGGAAGCCCAAGAATTTGAGCGGCGGGTTCTAGGATGCCACAGATCGGCTTTTAGCGACGTGGATCGGGTCGAAAGCCCGCAGGGTGATTCCCACATTTTGAGCGGAGCAAGGATTTGTCCACTCGCCGCCGGGCCGTGCGGTCAGGTCACGGCGGGGACCTGGCTGATCGCGGTCTGCTCCTCGCCGGTGATCAATTGCACGCTCAAACGGAAGCTGAGATAGCACCACAGCCAGTTGAACATCACCGACGCGCGGTTGCGCACCCCGACCAGAAACGCGACGTGGACCGCGCCCCACAGCCACCAGGCGAGGGTCCCGCTGATCTGCACGAAGCCGAAATCGGCCACCGCGCTCTTGCGCCCGATCGTGGCGAGACTGCCCATATGGCGATAGCGGAAAGGCGGCGGCGCCGCGCCGTTCTCCAGCCGGGCGCGGATCGCGGCCGCGACATAGGCGCCGCCTTGCTTTGCGGCAGGCGCCAAACCGGGGACCGGCTGTCCGTTCCAGGCGTTGCTGGCCGCAGTATCGCCGATCGCGAAGACGTTGTCGTGCCCCGCGACGCGCAGATCGCTGCCGACGACGATCCGTCCTGCGGGGTCCTTGTCGGCGCGCATCCACTCCGCCGCGGGGGATGCGACGACACCCGCCGCCCACAGGATTGTCGCGGCATCGATCCGGCCGTCGCCGATCGCAACGCCGTCGGCATCGATCGCGGTCACCCTCGAGCCAAGCAGGACCTCGACGCCCAGGTCTTCGAGTGATGCCTTCGCCCGCTGCGACAGCGATGGACGGAACGCGGGCAGGATGCGGTCGCCGGCCTGGACCAGGATTATACGCGCACTGGCCGGATTGATCGAGCGGTAGTGCCCGCTGAGTCCAATCCGGGCCAGTTCGGCAATCGCTCCGGCAAGTTCAACGCCGGTCGGTCCGCCGCCGATCACGACGAAGGTCAGGAACTTGCGCTGCTCGGTCGGGTCGGCGCTGGCTTCGGCGTGCTCGAACGCGTTGAGAATTTGGCTGCGCGCGGCCACGCCATCCTCGACGCGCTTAAGGCCGGGGGCGAAGCGGGCCCATTCGTCGCGCCCGAAATAGCTGTGTGCCGCACCGGTCGCCAGCACCAGATAGTCGTATCCGATCGATCCGGTGCCGACGGCGACGCGGTTTGCACCGGCATCGACCCCGGTCACCGTGCCTAGCCGGACACTCACGTTGTGATCGTCGAGAAACAACCCGCGGATCGGGGTGGCGACATCGGCGGGTGACAGGCCGGCGGTCGCGATCTGGTACAGCAGCGGCTGGAACAGGTGGTAGTTGTGACGATCGACGATCGTCACCCGGACCGGCAGCGCGCGCAGCTTTGCGGCGCAGGCGAGCCCGCCAAACCCCGCGCCGACGATTACGACATGCGGCCAGCCGACGGGGATGGCGTCTCGCGGGCGGTCGAACAGAAACCGAGCGTGGAGCCGATCCGCGATCCAGCCGTCAATAGTCAGTTTCCTGTCATGATAGAAAGCCAGGACGACCAGAAACAGCAGCAGGTCAACATTGCCGACGCTGACATGGCCCATTGTGTGCATCCCGGCGACGCCGAGCGCGAGCAGCGGCAGGACGATGGGCAGGCCGAGGCCGATGGCGACTAGCGCCGCTGCGCCTAGCGCCAGCTCGCGGGGAAGCCAGCCGAACGAATCCATCGGCACCCACGCGGGCAGGAACGAAAACCCGGCAAGCGCCGTGGCCAGCCAGAACCGCCCGGCCACGAGATAGACTGGGGCCGCAATCTCGCGCAGGCGGTCCAGGCCCTGCATCACCGGCCCCGACAGCGGCAGGGCGCTTGCCCGGATCCCTAGCGCAAGCGCCCGATCGATCGACAATGCGCCAGGACCCCGCAAGATGTACCAGACCAGCAGCGCAACAACGTAGAGGTCAGACCCGCTCCCCATCGTGCCGCCGCGATCCGCAACGAGCGAGGCCAGCAGTGCCGCCGCCGAGAGGCGGGTAAACAGGCCGAGGCTGATCAGCAGTCCCGCCAAGCTGCCGCCCGCCATGACAGCAGTCTCGCTCATCATTCCGCCAGCCGTGTTCGCGACCGCTGACGACATGGCCATGACGCCCGCAACGACGAACACCTGCGCGAGGTAGAGCCGGATGCCGAGGTCGGCGACGGGGCGCGCAACGTTGAAAAGCGACCGGTAAAAGGCGATCCAGATGCGGAACGTGATCCGCGCGGCGGCGGCGCCGCGCCGGTCGTAGGCCTCCTGTGGATGCGCCAAAGTCGTCCCTCCAGCGAAGCTCGATAAACTGCACTTCGTCCGGGCGCGAGGGATTGTTAGAAGCGTGGCTCGGTCCGGAGCAACACTGGCCGCTCAAGTGGCCACTTGCGGATCACGCGCAGCGTGCATTGACTCGATTAACCGCTCGCCCCTCCCGCGCGGACCGAAGGGGGAGCACACGGGCAGGATGGGATAGACAACCGACTTTTTCGAAAAGCTCCAGCGGTGCGCCGATGACTCGAGTGGAACAAACCCGACCCGACCGGATTCAGCACATCGAACAGTTCGAAGATCGTTACCCGATACCCGTGGCGAGTGAGCAGCAGCGCTGCAGCGAGCCCAGCCGGTCCGCAACTGGCAATTGCGATGTTGAGCGCCCCATAGTGCTTTTAGCGTGGAAACGGCTGCCATCCAATTGACACGCTATCGCCAACAATTCGGTCATTTGCGAGGCAATTGATCATCACCAATAGCGGACATTGGTTCAGGTCGTTCGATCAGCGGCGAATTGGCCGATATGGGGCCGATTTCGGACTGGCAACTTTTAGGCGACCGACCCTTGAAAGCGGACGCTCGTTCGTCGGTGTTTAGGGACTGCAAAAGGCCCAGAAGACGACTATCATGCCCATTTAGCCACTACCCCATCTCTAGACCCTCTACCCATCTGGAAATCGCGTTTTCGGCCATAATTTGACCGGCGGCTAGTAGCAGCAGACCGAGACATTTGCCATTCTGAGCTCTCGGCTTGCCCACCCGCCAAGCTTACGGCATGCCGTCTAAAACGTATCAGTTGGACCGCAGGTCCGGGAAAGAGGCTGCCGAGTCCATGCAACACGCACAAGAGCGCTCGTCCTATCGCTACGTGGTCGTGTCGTTCTTGGCGGTCGTCTATACGTTCAACTTTATGGACCGGCAGATCATGTCGATCCTGCAGGAGCCTATCCGGCTTGAGATGGGCCTTTCCGATACCCAGCTCGGAATGCTCACCGGGCTTACATTTGCGCTGTTCTACACGACCTGCGGTCTGCCTGTTGCCTGGCTGTCGGATCGTTATCGCCGCGTGTCGCTCATGGCGGCGGCGTGCGGGATTTGGAGCCTGTTCACCGCTGGCTGCGGCTTGGCCTCGAACTTCACTCAGCTTGCATTGTCTCGCGTGATGGTGGGCGCTGGTGAAGCAGGTGGATCACCGCCGTCGTACAGCCTGATCTCCGATTACTTCCCGCCAGAAGAGCGAGGGACGGGCCTGGCAATATATTCGCTTGGTGTGCCCGTAGGCTCTGCGCTCGGCGTTGCAGCGGGCGGCTGGGTGGCGGCTCATTATGGCTGGCGCACCGCGTTCGTGGCCGTGGGCCTGCCCGGCGTTGCTTTGGCGCTACTGATGCTCTTGATCGTTCGTGAACTAAAGCGCGGCGGACTCGATCCGGTGCGTGGTGGTGCGATCGAGCACGATGCGCCGCAGGGGATCCGTGCCGGCCTTGCGACTTTCTTCCAAAACCGGACGATGGTGCTGACCGCTTTGTCTTCCGGGCTGTCGGCCTTCGTCGGATATGCCATGCTAAGCTGGAACCCACCCTTTCTCGAACGGGTGAAGGGCATGAGCCTTACCCAGGTCGCCGCTTGGTACAGTCTGGTGCTTGGGATAACCGGCTTCGTTGGCACGTTCGCGGCGGGGTGGCTGGTTGACAAGCTGGGAAGACACAACCGGCGTTGGTATGCGTGGGTGCCGGCCATTGCTTTCACGCTCACACTACCGGCTCTCGCAGGTTTGATTTGGGCGCCGACGTGGCAGAGCGCGTTGGCGTTCTTGGCAATACCGGCGCTGCTCAACAACATGTATCTCGCGCCCGCCTTGACCGTGATTCAGAACGCGGCGCCGCCCTCTCAACGCAGCCTTGCGGGGGCTACGCTTCTGTTCATTCTCAACCTGATCGGGCTCGGTGGCGGGCCACTCTATATTGGTCACATTAGCGACGTGGCGAAGGCACACGGGATCGAGCAGTCGCTGGTAGTCGGCTACATAGCCCTTTTCCCGGTCATACTTCTGACGGTTGGCGCACATCTGCTCGCGGCGCGATCGATGACGCCTAAACAATTTTAGCTTCTTTTGTGATCTTACGCTCGCCGGCGGTATGGTGGACCGCGGAGCCGACTACGCCGCGCGATGCGGGCGCGGTCGGAAGCGAAGTGCAACTACCGTTCCAGCAATAAAGCTATAAGAGTAAAGAACTTGGCCGATTATCTACGTCTGCGACAAATCTGCCTCGCCGCATCCGAGCTTGAATCGGCGATTGCCGACATCAGCGCCGTATTCGGTCTCAAAATTGCGCACCGCGATCCCCAGGTCGCATCGTTCGGGGTTACCAACGCGCTGCTGGTAGCTGGCACCACCTTCATCGAAGTGATATCCCCCATTCAGAAGGCGACCGCCGCTGGGCGTTTCATCGATCGAACCGAGGGGCGCGGAGGCTATATTGCACTGTTTGACTGTCCGGACCCCAAGCCCCGAGAAGCCCATGCCAACGCCATTGGCGTGAAAACTGCTTTTAAAATTGACCGTCCCGGATCCTATCATTGCATCCAGCTTCATCCGCGCGACTGCCGCGCGACCATGCTCGAATTTGATCATAGCGAAGGTGGTGACGATGTATTGGGTGCGTACTCGCCAGCTGGAGGAAATGGTTGGCAGGCGATGATCGACACGCATCAAACGCTAGACGTACTAGCAATCGAGGCGGTCAGCCCCAACCCGGCGGATCTAGCGGCTCATTGGTCGAAGATACTTGAACGCCCCGTCGAAGCTGGTCCGGTACCGAGGATCACTGTCGACAATGCCGAAATCCGTTTTCGACACCATCCCGACCGTGAGCGGCTGGAGACAATCGTATTAGATGTCGTCGATCAAGAGGCAGCGATGGCTGAGGCGAGACTGCGGGGCTGCGCCGTGAGCGATCGCGAGGCGTTGATTGCTGGCATGATCTTCCGCTGTGGGAACTGAGCATGACTTTTCAAACCATCCTTTATGACGTGAGCGAAGGCATCGCTACAATCACCCTCAATCGGCCCGAGAAACTCAATGCCTGGACCCCAACCATGGGTTTAGAAATTCGCGCTGCTTTGGAAGCCTCAGTCGCAAATGTCGACGCGCGCGTGATAATCCTTACAGGGGCAGGGCGCGGTTTTTGCGCAGGCGCAGATATGAACGACCTCGTCGACATCAGCGCGTCCGGGAAGACCGAGAGCCGCGAGTTCACGCCATTCGACGATACCTCGCGCGCCGACTTTCACCACGCGATGACTTATCTTCCCTCGGTCAAGAAACCCATTATCGCCGCGATTAATGGTGTAGCGGCGGGCCTTGGTTTCGCCATTCTGATGTTTTGCGACCTACGTTTCTCGTCCGAAACCGCCTCGTTCGTTAGCAGTTTTGCCCGACGTGGTCTGATTGCTGAGCACGGCACGAGTTGGATGCTCACCCGTCTGGTCGGCCATTCGCGGGCGATGGACCTGATGCTGTCCTCGCGCAAGGTTTCGGCCGGTGAAGCGCTGCGCATTGGTCTCGTAGACCGCGTTTCCGTTGACGTGCTGGACGAGGCGCGCGCGTACGCTCGTGATCTCGCCCAGTTATCGTCGCCGCGGTCTTTGGGCATTATAAAAGGTCAGCTGTGGAACAGCTTGTTCCAAGATCTCCAGTCCGCGATGATTGATGCTGACGCAGAAATGGTACTGAGCCTAAAGAGCGAGGACTTCCGAGAGGGCGTTGCTCATTTTCTTGAGAAACGCCCGCCAAGGTTCACCGGAAAATGACGGATGCCGCCTGCACGTTGTTCAATAATCCCGAAGTTGCAAAGCGCCTCAACCCAAGTCACCCGATACGCAGCAGCAGCGACCCGGACGAAATCGCGGGCGCAGGAGTCATTTCTCGCCGCTCGGGCCGGGAACTATGTCGAGCGGCAGATTATCGGTAAAGACGGAGAATTATGATATGACTGTCGCAATCGACCTGAGCGGCAAGGTCGCAATCGTGACCGGCGCGGGCTCCGGCATTGGCCGGGCGAGCGCACTTCTGTTCGCCGCCGCAGGAGCGCAAGTGATTGCTGCCGACCGCGCTGAGACCGTCCATGATACCCCGCAAGGCAATCCGCTGATCACGGCCCACCAGTGCGACACCGCCGACGAGGCCGCGGTCATTGCTCTTGTGGCACGCGCGCGGAGCGAATTTGGCGGCCTCAACATCGTTTTTGCCAACGCGGGGATCGCTGCCGTGCCGCCGACCTATTGGGAGAGCGGGCCGGAGGACTGGGCTGAGGTTCTGCGCATCAATCTAATAGGGCCGGCGCTGGCCGTCAAACATGCAGCGCCGGTGATGGTCCGGGCCGGGGGCGGAGCAATCGTATGCACTGCTTCGGTAGCGGGGCTTCGGTCGGGCGCTGGGCCGGCAAGTTATTCGGCTTCGAAGGCAGGAGTGATCAATCTTGTGCAGACCGCAGCGCAGCAGCTTTCGGGCACTGGAGTGCGGGTCAACGCGATCTGCCCGGGCCTGATCGAGACCGGGATGACAAAGCGCGCGTACGATTTTGCCCGCGCCAACGACAAGCTTGACCGGATCGGCCAGGTCAATCCACTACGACGCGGCGGTCAGCCCGAAGAAATTGCTGCGGCGGCACTGTTCCTCGCCTCGCCGCTCGCCAGCTACATCAACGGCCATGCGCTGGTTGTCGATGGGGGTCTGTCTTCTTCGCACCCCCTGAGCCCGAGCGAACTGTCGCGCGGCTATACCGGACCTTGAGAATGAGCTTTCTGAACCGGCTCGGGCTATCGGTCCCCTTGGTTCAGGCGCCCATGGCAGGTGTATCGACGCCAACCCTAGCGGCCGCGGTGTCGAACGCAGGTGCACTTGGGTCCATTGGCGTCGGCGCCACAGATGCGGCTGGCGCGCGCATGATGATTGCAGAGCTAGGCGCCCGCACTGACCGCGCGTTCAACGTTAATTTGTTCGTTCACGCTACCGCACAGGCGGATCCCGCGCGAGAAGCGGCATGGCTGGAATGGCTTGCACCGTTGTTCGCCGAATTCGACGCCGCGCCGCCTGCCACGCTGCGGACGATCTACAGGAGCTTTGCTGACGATGCCGAGATGCTGTCGGTCATGGTCGACGCGAGCCCACCCGTTGTCAGTTTCCATTTCGGCCTTCCTTCGGCCGAGGCGCTTTCCGCGTTGCGCACGCGTGGGGTCTTCTTGATGGCCACGGCCACGAGCCTTGAGGAAGCGCAGGCGATCGCAGCTGCAGGGATCGACGTGATCGTGGCACAGGGCATCGAGGCAGGCGGTCATCGCGGCATGTTCGATCCCACCAAGCCCGACGATGCACTTGGCACTATCGCGCTGACGCGCCTGATCGTGCGTGAGATTCGCCGGCCCGTCATCGCTGCGGGCGGGATCATGGACAGCGCGGGGATTGCGGCGGCGCTCGACCTGGGAGCAGTCGCGGCGCAGCTTGGCACCGCGTTCATAGCCTGCCCCGAATCCTCCGCCGACGATGCCTATAGGGCGGCACTGAGCGGACCTGGAGCATGGCATACAATCATGACCAGTCTTTTATCGGGGAGACCGGCACGCGCAATCGCCAACCGGTTCACCGATCTGGCTGACCATGCCGCCAATCTGAGGTTGCCCGATTATCCGATCGCCTATGATGCCGGAAAGGCGCTAAACGCTGCGGCCAAGGCGCGGGGCGAGCATGGCTTCGGTGCACACTGGGCCGGTCAAGGCGCTCCGCTGGCTCGAACAATGCCGGCTACGGAGCTTGTCGCGACGCTGCGACGCGAACTGAAGCAATATACAAACAAACTTTCGGGAGCGTCCGGACCTGCCGATGTCCGGCTGCAACCGGACTGAGGGACGGCGACAATCACACTCAGGATTCTGTCAGAGCAAATGCACCACCGGCAAATTCAGACATATTCGATCGGTCGGAGCATCTGCAAAGTGGCAGAATTTTAATATTAAGCTGAACTGCGTCTCGGCCGCTAAGCTCTCCAATGACGCTGGGTGCATTTGTTCTGACAGCATCCATTTGCCTGCATATCGACGCGCCGAGGGCTGATTAGCTTTGCACCCGAACGGAGGCGCGTTACCTTCACCACTTAGGGAGAATACGCGCATGAACGGGGCCGAAGCCTTTATCAAAACATTGGCCGCCTGCGGGGTCGAAGTCTGCTTCGCCAACCCGGGCACCTCTGAAATGCAGCTGGTCGCAGCGGTTGACCGGCAACATGGAATGCGCGCCATTCTGGGGCTGTTCGAAGGCGTG
>JANMQW010000219.1:0-14352 GCA_031370725.1 Novosphingobium sp. | reverse complement strand
AAACGACTCTAAGCCTTTCGCGGACCGCGCTTTCCCAATGCGGGACGGTGGTTTGAGTTTGCAGTCGGGCGGGGGTTCTGCCACTCTGCATAACGGGAATCGCCGCCTCCGACCCCTGCCGGGGAGGGTGCGATGGTTCAGGACAATAACAATGGGGCGCCCCCGATCCGGTCACGTACCGTCGGATCGGGATAAGGAGGGGAAACGCCCATGATCCGGTCCGAGTTGCTGCAGGCGCTGGCCACGGAAAACTCCGGCTTGCGGGCCGACGAGATCGAGCGCGTCGCCGACGTGTTTTTCGACGAGATAGCCCAGCGCCTGGCTGACGATGGCCGGGTTGAGCTGCGCGGTTTCGGCGCGTTTTCTACCCGCGAACGCGATTCGCGCCGCGGCCGCAACCCGCGCACCGGCGAAGCTGTCGAAGTCCCCGCCAAGCGGGTGCCTTATTTCAAGCCGGGCAAGGAGATGCGTGCGCGGCTGAACACCGACTAGATGCGTTGACCGGATCGGGCTAAGCCCGCTCCTCGCGCGGTGCCGCACCGCCGTAAGGCGCAAAACCACGCGGACGTGGCGGAATGGTAGACGCCGGGGACTTAAAATCCCCTGAGCCTTGCTCGTGTGGGTTCGAGTCCCACCGTCCGCACCAGCCGTTTCAAACATGGAGCAAGCGATGAAATTCGATGAGGTCGTGCTCGGCCGCCGTAGTTGCCGGGGATACAAGCAGGAGCCGGTTCCCAAGTCGCTGATCGAGGAAATCCTTGGCCTGGCGATGCGCGCGCCGTCGTCGATGAACACCCAGCCGTGGAGCTTCTATGTGATCACCGGCGAACCGCTCGAGCGGATCCGCCGCGGCAACACCGAACGGATTTTGGCGGGTGAGCCGGATTCACGCGAGTTTCGCAAGGGCCAACCGTTTGCTGGGCCGCATCGCGATCGCCAAGTCGGGGTGGCCAAGCAGCTTTTCTCGGCAATGGGCATCGCCCGCGACGACAAGGATGGACGCCAGGATTGGGTGCTGCGCGGGTTCCGCCAGTTCGATGCGCCGGTGTGTGTGATCATCACCTACGACCGCGTGCTCGACGGCAGCGACGATACCCCGTTCGATTGCGGCGCGGTCGCCACCGCGCTGGTCAACGCGGCGTGGTCGCGCGGCTTGGGAACCGTCATAAATAGCCAGGGCATCATGCAATCGCCGGTGGTGCGCGAACACGCCGGGATTCCCGACGACCAGGTTATCATGAAAAGCATCGCGCTGGGCTGGCCCGACGAAAGCTTTCCGGCCAACGCGGTAGTGTCAGAGCGCAAGACGCTCGACGAGGCGGCGGTGTTCGTGGGGTTTGAGGGGTAGGACCCCTATCCCGCGTCGAGCCAATCCCCGGCCCATTTACCACTCATGCTGGTGCGCCTCGCGCGGTTTCTCGCGTTGGCCAGCGGCTCGATCGCTCCAGCATCATCCATAGGAAGTATTGCCCAGGGCCGGGCCCGAACGACGTTAACCCTCCGTGGACTATCTCGTGCAATCGAATGTCAGCATTCGTGTGACAACTTTGGCGGCGAGCGGAGAACCATCCCACCATGACGCAACCCCTGCCGTCGACGATCGCGCAATCGGGCACCGCCGACGCACACGACACGTGGGACGAAGCGTCGCCTGCCTCCGAACAGCGCAACGCGGCGCGCTTCACCCTGCTGATCCGGGCGGCCAAGCTGATTGCGGGGGATGACGAATTTCTCGTGGTGGTCCGGGATGTGTCGAGCGACGGGCTTAAGGTCAGGACCTTCCACCCGCTGCCCGAGAATGGCGATTTCGCGATCGAACTGGCCAACGGCGAGCGTCACGTGGTCGACAAAATCTGGGAAGACGGCGAGATCAGGGGCTTTCGCTTTCACGATCCCGTCGCGCTCGAACAACTGCTGGCCGAGGGGCCAAACGGCAAGCGCAGGCGCCCGGTGCGGGTTCGGCTCAACGTTCCGGTCAAAGTCTTCGCCGGGGTCCGGCGCTGCGCCGGGGTGTTCGTGGACCTTTCCCAGAACGGCGCGTGCATGGCGAGCGACGAGCACCTCGCACTCGGCCAGCACCTTCGCATCGAATGCCCCGGCCTGCCCGAACTGACCGGGCGGGTCCGCTGGCGGCGCGTCCCGCTTTATGGCCTGAGTTTCGAACAGACCTTCCGCCTCGATGAACTCGCCCGCATCACCGCGCACCTAGCGGGCGCCGAGGCCTAAAGGTTTTCCGGAATAGACGGCTGGTGCCGAATCGATGTCGATCGGAAAAACTCTAACGCCTCGTTAACCCTGTTTGGTGATCACCTGGCAGGATCGCTGTGGCTTCCTGTCGACGGGGGGAAATGGGGATGGCCGGGAACTGCTCAGCTAGCGTAATCGGGAACCAACAGCGCGCTGGTTCGGAGCTGTCGCGGTGATCCTCAACGATCGCCGCCGACCTGGTCTACCCGCCGAACTGGTGGGACGGGTCTGCGCGATCTGGCTAGGCGTGGCCCTGCTCCAACTCGGCGCTGCGCAAACCATGGCCTGGATGCTTCCCGCAGCGATGGTGCCCTCAATCTGGACGCTTCCGACCGTGGCCTCCACGCTAACGCTGGGTTGCGCGATGTTGCTGATCGGGCGGATCGCGTTCCGCATTTTCGACGAGGAAATCGCCGGGCTGGCTTGCCTGGCCGCCGCTGTGGCGGTGCCGCTGATGGTGGCGTTCCGACCCGCGGTGCTCGATTTCCACGGCCTTCAGGCGGTCTGCATCCTGTTTGCGCTCAATGGCTTGATGGCGCGCGAGGCCCGATATGGCGGCTGGGCGATCGGCGCCGCGGTGGGCTCGGGGCTCGCGCTTTCGCTCGATGGAACGCTGCTGGCGCTGGGTTTCATCGCAGTCGTCGCGCTAAAATGGCTGCGCAACCGCGCCGAGCGCTGGTGGCTGGTCCACGCTCTGACCGCGTTGACCGCAGTGGTCGCCGCTATCCTGGCCGCGAAGGGGGCCATCGGCCAGCCGCCGGCGTGCGGCGCGCTGGGCATCGCGCACTTGTTCGCGTTCGCATGGGCGGCGGGGATCATGGCCGTGGTGGCGCTGTCCGAACCGCACCCGCGCGCTTTCACCATCGGCGGACTGAGCGCCGCTGCGGGCGGGGCGGTGGCGCTGCTGGCTTTGGCCGCACCCGGCTGCACCGCCGGTCCCGCGCTGGGCCTGACCGCAACATCGCCGCTGTGGCACGGCGGCGCTGTCTTCACGGTTCAGGCGCTGGGGCTGCCCCTGCTCGGCTTCGTTGCCGCGCTGCGCCTGATCGTACCCGCGCGCGACTGGCTGCGCGGATGGTGGAGCGACTATGCAACGCTGATCCTGCTTGCCGCGATCGGCACCGCGTTCGACGCACGGGTCGCTGCGGCGGCGTGCGCATTGGCGGCGGTGCCGATCGGCTGGCAGTTGCGCGGTTGGAGCCGCGCGGCGCGCAATTCGCACCGCGCCGGACGCCGAGCCCTGGCTTTGACCGGATTCGCGCTGGCGCTGGCTCCCGCCATGCCGATCAGCTTGCTGGTCCTGGCTGCCCCGACCTATGCCGGTGACTTCTCGCTGCGCTGATCAGGCGCAAATCACTCAGGCACGAACAACATCGCATCGCCGTTCATGCAATAGCGCAAGCCGGTCGGCTTGGGCCCGTCCTTGAACACATGGCCGAGATGCCCACCGCACTTGGAACAGTGAACCTCAGTGCGCTCCATCAGCAACGAGCGGTCGCTGGTGGTGCCGATGGCACCGGGCAGCGGCTTCCAGAAGCTGGGCCAGCCGGTACCGCTCTCGAATTTGGTCGCGCCCGAAAAGAGCGGGTTGCGATCCGCGGCGCACACGAACGTGCCCTTGCGGTGCTCGTTCAGGAGCGGCGAGGTGCCGGGCCGCTCGGTGCCTTCCTTGCGCAGGATCGTGTACTGACGCGGGGTCAGCAGCTTGCGCCATTGGGCATCGGTGCGGGCCACCGGATAGCTTTTGGCTTTGGCCGGAGCCGCGCCACAGGCCGAGGCGAGCGGAAGCAGGCTGGCGGTCCCCAGCCAGGCGAGGAACGTGCGGCGGGGTTGGGCGCTCATAAAGGACTCCGTCAAAACTTCTCGAGAGTTACCTCGAGCTTGCGATGGCCGTGGACGAAGTTGGCGCGTACCCGCTCGACCCTGCCTGTAACCTTAACCCGCATCCGGCGCTTGTGCATTTCTTCGAGCAGGATCTTGAGCTGCAGTTCTGCCAGCCGCGCCCCGACACAGCGGTGAATGCCATAGCCGAACGCCAAATGGCGCCGCGCGTTGTCGCGGGTAATGTCGAGCTTGTCGGGGTTGGGGAAGACGGTCTCGTCGCGGTTGGCCGAAATGTACCACAGCACGATCTTGTCGCCCTGTTTGATCTCGTGGCCGAACAGCTCGGTATCGGCGATTGCGGTGCGCCGCATGTGCGCCAGCGGGGTCACATAGCGGATGCATTCCTGCACCGCGTTGGGGATCAGCGAGGGATCCGCCTCGAACAGCGCGCGCTGGTCGGGGAACTGGTCGAACGCCTGGACGATCCCCGACATGGTGTTGCGCGTGGTATCGTTGCCGCCCACGATCAACAGCACCAGGTTGCCGACGAATTCCTGGAAGCCCATGTCCTTCATCGCTTCGGAATGGATCATCATCGAGATCAGGTCGGGGGTCGGCTCGGCATTGACCCGCTGATTCCACAACTGCATGAAATAGTGGCCCATTTCGTTGAGGATGCCTTGGCGGTGGGTGATCAGTTCGGGCACCAGCCCGATCTCGACATCGCCCGCCCAATCGGACCAGAAGGTCAGCAGGCGGCGATCGTCCCACGGAAAGCCGAACAGCAACGCCAGCATCCCGGTGGTCAGCTCGATCGAGACGCGATCGACCCAGTCGAACTGCTCGCCCCATGGCAGCCCGTCGAGTACTTCGCCGGTGCGGCGGCGAATTTCCGCGCTCATCCGTTCCATCTCGGCGGGGGTGAAGGCGGGGGCAACGGTGCGGCGCTGGCCGGTGTGCTGGGGCCGGTCCATCGCGATGAACATCGGTAGCTGGAATTCTTCCGGCACCTCGTCGCTGCGGTCGCCGATCGTGATCCCGCCGTGCTCCCACGATGACGAGAACAGCTCGGGCAGCGCCTCGACATGCTGGATCGTCTTGATCGTGGTGACGTTCCAGTAATCCTTGTACGGCGTCCCAGTGACCTTGTTGATCGGTGCCTTGGCGCGCATTTCGGCAAAGATCGGCTGCCAGCGGTCTTCGACATAGATGTCGCTGCGGCTGACGTCCCACGGCTGGGTGTGCACCGGAGTGCCTTGCGGATTGGCGCGGAACCAGTCCTCGAGCATGTCCATCGCGGTGGGCGAGGTGCGATAGGTGAACGGCGCCTCGGGCGCGAGTTGGGTAGCCATCAGGTAATCTCCCGGTCCTGCGCCGCCGAAGGACAGTTGTTGTTTTGCAACTTATCTCGCCAAACCTACACGGGTGTCAACAAGAGTCGGCACGGGCTTGCGGCGGAACAGCCCGAACAGCGAACGGCGCTGCGCCTTGCCCTTGGCCGACCCCGATTTCATCACGCTGCGGCGAAAGATCGCTGCGCCCAGGCGGATAATCGCGGCGACGCACAGCGCCTGCCACACCAGCGCCAGCGCATGCGGCCACAACGCCTCGCTTTGCGCCGCGCGCGCGAGCATCGCGAACGGCGAGCTGAACGGGATCACCGTTGCGAGCAACTCGATCGGCTTGCCGATCTGGGCGACGGTGAAGCTGGCGAAGAAGAATACCAGCAATTGCATCATCGTCACCGGCATCGACATCGTCTGAACTTCGCGCACCGTCGCGGCCATCGAGCCGATCCCCAGGAACAGCGAGCCAAGCAGCAGGTATGCCATTGCGAAGTAAAGGAACCCCAGCAACAGAAACAGCGGCCAGCCAACCGCCGGCTCGGGCAGCGCGGGCATTGCCTGCCCGGCGATCGCGACCACAACACCGCCTACCGCGAACCACACGGTGATTCCCACCAGGCTGACCGCCAGCATTGCAAACAGTTTGCCCAGGAACAAGGCGTCCATCGGGATCGCCGCCGCAAGTACCTCGATGATCTTGTTGCCCTTTTCCTCGACCAGGTTGGACAGCACCATTCCGGCCAGCAGCATCGTCAGCAGGAACAGCACGGTCTGTCCGGCCTGCGCGGTGGCGAGGCGGCCATTGCGCACCTTGGCGGCGCTGGTCGCAATGGTGGTGGTCGCGACATCGGGAAAGCGCGGCGCGGTGGGCGCGCGCGCGGTCGCCGCGAGGGTGGCTACCATGCCCTGCCAGCGTTCGATTTTCTCGGCGGTGCCGGTTAGCCGGGGATGATCGAGCGTTCCACTGACTATCGCCGCCAGCCGCCCGTTGCCTTTACCCATCGCCTTGGCGGGATCGAATTTCTCGCCGGGCGCGACCTGTTCGAGTACCACCAGTTCGGGAAGCTGGCCCGCCATCCGATCGCGCAGCAGGCGGTGCGCTTGCAGGAACGCATCGCTATCGGCGCTGCTCATAGCAACGCCCAGCTGCGGCTTCTCGATCGAACTGGCGACCTGGTTGCCGATGCCGCCGGCCAATCCGCCGACGAGGATCGGGAACAATGGGCCGAGCAGGAAGAACAGAAACGTCTTGGAAAAGATCACCGCCACAAAATCGCGGCGGCCGATGACCCAGGCCGAGCGGATGGTGCGGGTCATTTGAGTTCTGCCTTCTCTTCCACCAGTGCCTGGGCTGCGGCCTCACCCGCAATCGCCACGAAAGCATCGTGCAGCCCCGGGCGTTCGATCGACAGCGAGAGGATGCCCGCCTCGCCCTCGATCAGCGCGCGCAGCAACGGCTCGACCCCGCCGGGTGGCAGGCTGAAATGCCAGATTGCGCCTTCATGGCGAGCATCGGCGGGCAACGCAGCACGCCACGGGCCGTCGGCTTGCGCCAGTTCGAGGCGGACCTGTTGGGGGAGCCGATCCCGCGCTTCGCTGACCAGTCCGGTGAACGGTACCTTGCCCCCGGCAATGATCGCGATCCGCTCGCACAATCGCTCGGCGTGGGCGATCACGTGGGTCGAGAAGATCACCGTGGTGCCGCGCGCTGCGAGGCCCCGGATCATCTCCTCGAGTTTGCCCTGGTTGATCGCATCGAGGCCCGAGAACGGCTCGTCGAGGATCACCAGATCGGGATTGTGGATCAGCGTGCCGAGCAGTTGGACGGTCTGCGCCATGCCCTTGGACAGCTGGCGGATCTGGCGATCGGCGGCATAGCCCAGGCCGTATTCCTCGAGCATCGCGCGCGCGCGCTTGCGCCCTTCCTTGAGCGGCACCCCGCGCAGGTGGCCGAGAAAGGCAATTGCCTCAAACGCCTTCATCGCCGGATACAGCCCGCGCTCCTCGGGCAGGTAGCCGATGCGATGAGCGATCTCGTGCGGGCGCTCGTGCCCCAGGGTGCGGCGCACGCCCTCGTCGGGATCGATGATCCCCAGCAGCATCCGCAGTGTGGTGGTCTTGCCCGCGCCGTTTGGTCCGAGCACTCCGAAGATCGTGCCTGCGGGCACTTCCAGATCGACGCCATCGACCGCGGTGAAGCCATCGAAGCGCTTGACCAACCCGCGAGCTTCTATCGCCAGCGGAACCCCGCCCAGGATGTTGCCGCTTGCTCCCGTGTCGCTTAGTTCGTGTTTCACCATCGCGTCGCTATCTAGCAGGGATGAACGGGAGCGACAGCAAGATTGGTTAATTTCGAAACACCTGGCGATTTGAAGCGCGATCTGGCGGCACAAGCGGCACGGCTGGGCTTTGTTGCGTGCGGGGTGGCGGATGCCGTTGCCGAACCGCAGCGACGAGTGCGGCTCGGGCAATGGCTGGACGAGGGCCGCCATGGCTCGATGGAGTGGATGGAGGCGCGCACGGACCAGCGGGCGGCCCCTCAAGTTTTGTGGCCTGAAGCAGGCAGCGTGATCGCGCTGGGGATGAGCTATGCTTCGGCGCACGATCCGCTGGCGCTGGCGGTCGCTGCCGATCGCGCGCGGATTTCGGTCTATGCCCAGGGCGGGGATTACCACGATACCGTCAAAAAGGCGCTCAAGGCGCTGGCCCGCTGGCTGATTGCAGAGGCCGCACGACGCGGATTGGGCGAGATCGGGGTCAAGGTGTTCGTCGATACCGCGCCGGTGATGGAAAAGCCGCTGGGCGAGGCGGCTGGGCTCGGCTGGCAGGGCAAGCATACCAATCTGGTCAGCCGCGAACATGGTTCGTGGCTGTTCCTCGGGAGTATCTACACCACGCTGGAATTGCCCGCCGATGTGCCGCACCGTGACAGTTGCGGATCGTGCAGCCGGTGCCTCGCCGCCTGTCCGACCGATGCGTTCCCCGCACCCGGCCAGCTCGATGCCCGGCGCTGCATAAGCTATCTGACGATCGAGCATAAAGGCCCGATCCCGCTCGAATTCCGCGCCGCGATCGGCAACCGCATCTATGGCTGCGACGATTGCCTGGCGGTGTGTCCTTGGAACAAGTTCGCCGATGCCGCTGCCGCCAACCGCGCGTTCCTGCCCCGCGCCGAACTAGCAGCGCCACGGCTGGCAGAGTTGCTGGCGCTCGACGATGCGGGGTTCCGGCGGCTGTTCTCAGGCTCGCCGATCAAGCGGATCGGGCGCAACCGGTTCGTGCGCAATTGCCTGATCGCAGCGGGAAATTCGGAGGATGGCAGATTGAGCGGGGTGGTCGAAACGCTGTGTAACGATCCCGACCAAGTGGTTGCGGAGGCGGCGGAGTGGGCGCTTCGTCGACTTCGCACAACACGGACGCCGGAAGAGTTTTAGGCGAGTTCCTTGAGGGTGATAGTCGTGTCCGCCAACGCAGCCACGTCTGGCGTGCTCCGATTTTCCACCAGCTTGCGCCCTTGCGCGTAATCCTTGACCATATTGACGCAATCCAGCGCAATCACCCGGCCGCCCTTGAGATACACGACTGAAAACGACCGTGCCGCCGGATCGCCGCGCACCACAGTTGTATCGTATCCACTCGAAAGCCCAACCGTCTGCAGTCGCAAGTCATACTGGTTCGACCAGAACCACGGCGTCGCCTTGTATGGCTGCGGCTCGCCCATGATCGCGCGCGCCGCGCAGGTTGCCATGTCGTTGGCGTTCTGCACCGATTCGAGGCGGATTACCGCGCCGTCGGCGAACCCATTGGAGTGGGCCGCGCAATCGCCGATCGCGAAGACATCGGGTAGCGAGGTGCGGCAGAACTCATCGACATCGACCCCGTTACCCCCTGCCGCGCCAGCCTCGATCAGCGGGCCGATGGCGGGAACGATCCCGATCCCGACGATCACGATCTCGCACGGCAGAACCTGCCCGTCGGCGAGCCTGACCCCGGTGACTTTGCCGCCTCCGTCGCTCGCGTTGCCTTCGATGCACTCGACTGTGACCTCGGTGCGCAGATCGACCCCGTGGGCGCGATGCTCGGCCTCGTAGAATGCCGAAAGCTCCTCGCCGGCAACGCGCGCCAGCACCCGCGGCAAGGCCTCGAGCAAGGTTACCGTCAGCCCCAGCTTGGTCAGCACTGCCGCCGCCTCAAGCCCGATATAGCCGCCACCGACGACCACCACACGCTTGGCCCCGGCGTCGATCTCGGCGATCATGCGGTCGACGTCGGCGCGGGTACGAACCGCGTGGATTCCCATCAGATGCGCGCCCTCGCACGCCAGCCGCCGCGGATCGCCGCCGGTCGCCCAGATCAGCGAGCCATAGCCCAACGTGCTTCCGTCATCGAGCGTGAGGGTATGGCTTGCCGGGTTAAGCGCGGTCACGCTGGTCGAAAGCCGCAGCGTCACCTGCTTGTCGGCCCACAACTGCGGGGGGCGGATATAGAGCCGCTCAAACGGCTTTTCGCGGGCGAGGTATTCCTTGGACAGCGGCGGGCGCTCGTAAGGCGGCTCGGGCTCGCGGCCGATCATCACAATCGATCCGGCAAACCCCTGCTGGCGCAGGGCCAGCGCGGCTTGTGCCCCACCATGCCCAGCCCCAACGATGACGACGTCCGCGTGATCCATGTGTGCGCGATTGGGCGAGATGAGGCATAGGGTCAAGGCGAGAGGGCGGCGCGTGGCCATCTACCGCCCCAGCAAATTCCTTGCCTGGCTGGCGATCTGGGCGAGCATGGTGGGCGCGACCGGCGTGGCAGACTGGGCGCGGCCGACCAGACTGCGGAAGGCGCGTACCGCTTCGGGGTATTTCTCTGCCCATGCCTGAACGCATTCCGCAGGCGACTTGCCGCGCGCATGGCGGCCAAGGAATTCGAGCCGGACCTGCTGGAAATCGCGTGCCAGCCCAGCGACCAGCAACCGCTCCCACGGGTCCGACGGGCTCATCCGCGCGGCGGTCATCTGCGCCCAGTCGAGCCCCAGCTTGGCACCCAGATCGGTGAACGCGCGGGTTAGTGCCAACGGATCGGTCTTGCTGTCACGCGCCAGGCGAGCCAGCCCGATCGCCCCGTCCATATCGAACAACCGGGCAACCATCGCGGCTTGCGCGGGTGGTGCCCCGGCGCGAGCGAACTGGTCGAGCATCCGCGCGGCTTGCGCCCGGCCCTCGATATTGAGCAGCTTAGACGTCTGAACCGAAAGAGTGTTTACCACGGGCGCGAGGTCGGCGACCAGCTTCGAAGCCCGGTCCGCCGGGTGGCTGACCCGGATCAGGTCGGCCATGTGATCGGCAAGCGTCGCAGCGGCCCGATCGAACAGAACGACCCGCGCGGATTCGGGCATCGGTGCGGTGTCTAACGAACGCCACACGGCGTCCATTCCCAGCAGCCGTTCGGCAGCGACGAAGGCTATGGCGACATGCGCCAGCGAGGTGCCTTCCTCTTCGGCCAGCTCCAGCGGATGGATCGGTCCCATCCGGTTGACGATGCGGTTGGCAATCTTGGTCGCAACGATTTCCCGGGCCAGGCGATGCTTGAGAATGTCGCCCCTGAACTTCTTGCGCAGCGGTGCCGGGAAGGCGCCGAGCAGTTCGTTGGCGAGGCCGGGATCAGTGGGCAGATTGCTCGCCTCGATCTCTGCCTGAAGCAACAGCTTGACGCTTGACAGCAGCACCGCCAGCTCGGGTCGGGTGAGGCCTTGGCCGTCCGCTGCGCGGCGGGCCAGCGCATCGTTTTCGGCCAACCCTTCGGTTTTGCGGTCAAGCGCGCCGCGGTCTTCCAGCAGTTCGATCAGGCGGGTGTGGCTAGGTCCTGCCTTGGCCCCGCCGGCCTCGGCGATCGACAGCGCCAGCGCCTGGAGGCGATTGTCCTCAAGGACAATCGCGCCGACCGCGTCGGTCATTCTTTCGAGCAGGCGATTGCGCGCGGACAGCGTGATCCGGTTGGCCCGTCGCGCCGAAGCCAGCGCGATCTTGATGTTGACCTCGTTGTCCGAGCAATCGACCCCGGCCGAATTGTCGATGAAGTCGGTGTTGATCCTTCCGCCATTCAGCGCAAATTCGATCCGTCCCGCCTGCGTGGTGCCAAGGTTGGCACCTTCACCGATCACCTTGGTGCGCAGCTCACGCGCGACTAGCCGGATCGCATCGTTGGCCGGATCGCCGACCGCAGCGTTGGCCTCGGTGGACGCGCGGACGTACGTACCGATCCCGCCGAACCACAGCAGGTCGACTTGCGCCGCAAGGATTGCATGCATCAGCCCATCAGGGTCGATCGTCGGGCTCTCGATCCCCAGTACGGCCCGCACTTGTGGGGATAGCGGGATTTCCTTGAGGCTGCGCGCGAACACGCCGCCGCCCTGGGAAATCAGCCTGGTGTTATATTCCACCCAGCTCGACCGCGGCAGAGCGAACATCCGCGCGCGTTCCTGCCAGCTTTTCGCCGGGTCCGGATCGGGATCGAGGAAGATGTGGCGGTGATCGAAAGCCGCGACCAACCGGATCGTCTTGGACAGCAACATGCCGTTGCCGAACACGTCGCCCGACATATCGCCGACCCCCACGACAGTCACCGGATCGGCTAGAACATCCACGCCCATCTCGAGGAAGTGGCGCTGGACCGAAACCCACGCGCCCTTGGCGGTGATCCCCATCGCCTTGTGGTCATAGCCGTTCGACCCGCCGCTGGCGAAAGCATCGTCGAGCCAGAAATCGGCGTCATCGGCGATGGCGTTGGCGACATCGGAAAAGGTCGCAGTGCCCTTGTCCGCCGCTACCACGAAGTACGGGTCCTCGCCATCGAGCACCACGACATCGGCGGGATGGACGACCTTGCCGCTCACGATGTTGTCGGTGATCGACAGCAGCGTACGGATAAAAACCTGGTAGCTGGCCTTGCCCTCGGCCAGCCAGCCTTCGCGGTCGACGGTCGGATCGGGCAGGCGCTTGGGATAGAACCCACCCTTGGCGCCGGTCGGCACGATCACCGCGTTCTTGACCCGCTGGGCCTTCATCAGCCCGAGGATTTCGGTGCGGAAATCGTCGCGCCGGTCGGACCAGCGCAAGCCGCCCCGGGCGATCGGCCCGGCGCGCAAATGGATGCCTTCGACCCGCCGCGAATAGACGAAGATCTCACGCCACGGGAGTGGCTTGGGCAGCCCGGGAACGAGCGCCGAATCGAGCTTGAAAGCCAGCGCCTCGTAAGCAGCGGGCGCGAAGGCGTTGGTCCGCAGGATTGCTTCGACCAGCGCGCGATACTGCCGCAGCAGGCGGTCGTCGTTGATCGCCGCGACTTCGCCCAGCGCGGTGCGAAAAGCGGCGCCGGCGGCAGCAATCGCCCGCGCCCGGTCGTCGACGAAGGCCGGATCATGGCGCGCCGCGAACAGCGCAAGCAGCGCACGCGTCGCCTGCGGGGCGTGGCGCAGCGCATCGACCACGGTCGGAATGCCGAAACCCATCCCGCTTTGCCGCAGATAGCGAAACCACGCGCGCAACCAGTTTGCGTGGCGCGCGGGCAGCGCGATGGTGACGATCAGGCGGTTGAACGGATCGTCCTCGGCCTCGCCGTTGAGCACTTCGGCGATCGCGGTTTCGATCGCGGCGGCGCGGGTCAGCACTTCATCTTCGGCCTGCCCCGCGGGCAGCGCGAGCAGAAAATCGTGGATCGTGGCGATACGCCCGCCGTCGATCAGCGTCGGCACCTCCTCCATCACCCGGAAGCCGAAGTTCTCCAGCACCGGGACCGCATCGGACAAGGGGAGCGTGCCCTCGCGCTGATAAAGCTTGAGGCGCAGCCCGATTGCAGCGCCGGGCAGACGATAGAGCCGCGCGGCGCGGCGGGTTGCGGCTTCACTACCCCCCAGCGCGCGCAGCGCGCGGATATCGGCGGCGGCTTCGGCGGGTCCGTAGAAGCTGCGGTAGGCGGGGGGGAACGCCTCGGCGAAACGCGTCGCAAGCGCGGCGGCGCGCGCGGGATCGTCGCCTTGCGCCAGCTCGGCCTCGACCGCCTGCGGCCAGCCGCGGACCATCGTCTGCAACTCGGCATCAAGCGCGTTCTCGTCGGGGGTACGCCCAGTTTCGCGGATATCGATCACGAAGCGCAATAGCGCCAGGCTGCTGCCCTCGACCTGCAGGCTCCAGTCGAGCACCTCGGCCTTGGCGGCGCGCTCAAGCAGCGTCTTGATTTCGAGCCGTAGCGACGTCGACAGGATATCGCGCGGCAGCCACACGAAGGCGAACAAGTGGCGGGCGAGCGGAGCCTTGACCAACGCGAGCTTGGGCCGCGGGCGATCGACCAGGCTCATCATCGCAGTCGCGATCCGCGCCAGATCGGGTTCGGAAAACCCGATTAGCAGATCGTGCGGCAGCGCGGTCAGCGCGTGGACCAGGCTCTTGCCCGCGTGGCCAACGGGATCGAACCCGAACCGGGTCATCAGCAGGGCGAGCTGGCTGCGCATCCGCGGGATGCGATCGGGCGGGGCGGCCAGCGCCGCGCTGGTCCACACCCCCGCGTGGACCGATAACGCGACGACCGCCTTGGTACCGTTTGGGCCATCCTCGATCACCGGCACCACGACCAGATCCAACGGAACGCGGCGGTGGACGTTGGAGATGCGGTTGGCCTTGATGATCAGCGGGGCCTGGCCCTGGCCCTTGCGACGGCTGTCGAACCATTTGAACGCGCGAACGAACGACGCTGGGGCGAGTAGGCTGCGCGCGCTTTTGCGGCAGATCCCCAGCAGGCCCGACTGGCTGCCGTCGCGTTTGCGCAAAACGTGGCCGAGTTGGGTCAGCATCCCGTCGTTGAGCCAGCGCAGCAGTGCGGCGCCTTCCGGATCGGCGATCCGCTCGGCATCGGCCAGCATTGCGTCCTGCAGCCGGGGCCAATCGGCCACCGC